>JAHFQQ010000015.1 GCA_023259235.1 Polaromonas sp.
GCCGAATTTGCCGCCAGCCTGAAAAGCCAGGGCAAGGCCCTGCTGCTGGCGCGCGTCAAGGACAGGCCGCGCGAAGCTTTGGTGCGAATGGGCCTAACCGACGCGGCCGTGGGCGGCGTGGCCTTGTTCTGGAGCGTGGATGACGCGGCGCAGGCGGCGGCCAGGGCTGCTACGGCACCTGCAGCGGAATTGTCACCGGCCCGTCGTTGACCAGGTGCACCTGCATGTCGGCGGCAAACTGCCCGGTTTGCACTTGCTGGTGCGCCGCCCGCGCCCGCGCCACAAAGTAATCGTAGAGCCTGCGCCCAAGATCCGGCGAGGCGGCGCCGGTGAAGCTGGGCCGGTTGCCGCCGGAGATATCGGCGGCCAGCGTGAACTGGCTCACGACAAGCAGGCCACCCGGGCGGCCTGTGCCGTCCATATCCTGCACGCTGTGGTTCATCTTGCCCCGGGCATCGCTGAAGATGCGCAGTTTCAGGATTTTGGCCAGCAGTCTGTCGGCCGTCGCCTCGGTGTCGCCCTGCTCGGCGCAGACCAGCAGCAGCAGGCCTGCGCCAATTTCACCGACGGACTTGCCGGCAACCACCACGCGCGCCCGACGCACGCGCTGCAGCACGGCCTTCATCGGCCTCCCTTCGCGATGCCGGTCATCAGATCAGATCCTTTTCATCATCAAAATGCGGCTCAACATCACTGGGCAGCAACTGGATACTGGCGCGCAGGCCTGGAACGGCGCTCATCAGGGCCTGCTCGACGCTGGTGCGCAAGGCCGCAGCCCGCCCCAGCGACCAGCCCGGCGGCATGTGCATGTGCAGATCGACAAACAGGCGCTGACCGGCGCGGCGCGTGCTCAGGTGGTCAAAGCGGATGGTGGCGTGATCGAACCCTGCCAGCGTTTGCCGGATACGGCCCAGCACTTCGGGCTCGACGGCCTCATCCATCAAGCCCTGCGACGAGCGCCATATCAACTGCGAGCCCTCCCACAGGATGTTGAGCGCCACGCCAATCGCCACCAGCGCATCGAGCCACAGCCAGCCGGTCAGCGCCACGGCGCCCAGGCCCACGACAACGCCCACCGAGGTCCAGACATCGGTGACCAAATGCCTGGCATCGGCTTCGAGGGCAATTGAGCGGTGCTCTTTGGCCGATCGAAACATGACCCAGGCCATCAGGCCATTGAGCGCCGAGCTGACCACCGCCAGCACCAGGCCCCAGCCGATCTGCTGCAGTGGCTGCGGGTCAAGAATGCGGTGGCCCGCCGCCCAGATGATGGCCGCGGCGGCGCCTATGATCAGCGCGCCTTCGAAGCCGGAGGAAAAATACTCGGCCTTGTGGTGGCCGTAGGGGTGATCTTCGTCAGCCGGCCGCTGCGCGATGGTGACCATGGCCAGTCCGAAGATGGCGCTGGCCAGGTTGACAAACGACTCCATCGCGTCCGACAGCAGCCCGACCGAATCGGTGACGTACCAGGCACCCGTCTTGAGCACGATCGTGATGATCGCCACCACCACGGAGGCGCGCAGCAGGCGCTGCGGCGTCAGGGACTGCGGGTTCGGAAAATTCATGGCGGCATGACGAACAACGCTCAGTCCAGCGTGACCCGGGCAAACTTGCGTTTGCCGACCTGCACCACGTAAATCCCGGCCGCCAGTTTGAGCGCCTTGTCGCTCACCACGCTCGAGTCCACACGCACGCCGCCGCCTTCAATCAGGCGCGTGGCTTCGCTGCCCGACGGCGCCAGGCCTGCGGCCTTGAGCAAGGCACCGATTCCCAGTGGCGCACCGGATACGCTCACTTCAGCGATCTGGTCGGGCACGCCGCCCTTGCTGCGGTTGATGAAATCCTGCTCGGCGGCAGCGGCGGCGGCGCTGGAGTGAAAGCGCGCCGTGATTTCCCTGGCCAGCGCCACCTTGGCGTCCTTCGGGTTGCGGCCGGCCTCGACCCCGGCTTTCAGGGCGGCAATCGCAGCTTCGCTTTGGAAGGACAGCAGGGTATACCACTTCCACATCAGCACGTCGGAGATGCTCAGCACCTTGGCAAACATGGTGTTGGCATCTTCGGAAATGCCGATGTAGTTGTTTTTGCTCTTGGACATCTTTTCAATGCCGTCCAGGCCTTCGAGCAGCGGCATGGTCAGGATGCATTGCGGCTCCTGGCCGTACTCGGCCTGCAGATGCCGGCCCATCAGCAGGTTGAATTTCTGGTCGGTGCCGCCGAGCTCCAGGTCGCTCTTCAAGGCGACCGAGTCGTAGCCCTGCAGCAGCGGGTACAAAAACTCGTGCACGCTGATCGGTGTGCCGGCCTTGAAGCGGTCATGGAAATCATTGCGCTCCATCATGCGCGCCACGTTGTACCTGGCCGCCAGTTCGATCATGCCGCGCGCGCCGAGCGGGTCGCTCCACTCGCTGTTGTAGCGGATCTCGGTCTTGGCGGGGTCCAGCACCAGGCTGGCCTGCCGGTAGTAGGTTTCGGCATTGACCTTGATTTGTTCCGGGGTCAGCGGTGGGCGAGTCGTGTTTCGGCCCGACGGGTCGCCAATCAGGCTGGTGAAGTCGCCAATCAGGAAAATCACGGTATGGCCCAGATCCTGCAGTTGGCGCATTTTGTTGAGCACCACGGTGTGGCCGATGTGAATGTCGGGCGCAGTCGGATCCAGCCCGAGCTTGATGCGTAGCGGCACCCCGGTGGCCTCGCTGCGAGCCAGTTTTTTGACCCATTCATCCTGCGGGATCAGTTCTTCGCAGCCCCGCAAGGACACGGCCAGGGCCATCTTTACACGCTCATTCACCGGAAAATTTGTAACAGAGTCTTGAGTCATAAGGGTTTTCGGCATGTCGGGGGGTTGTCCGACAGATAGAATGGCTTTTTTCCTACATCGGCACGCCATTTTAGTTGGCCTGCCCTGGCTGATCAGGATCAGCATGTTTTTTAGCGCGGTGGCCTGGTGGCCCTCACCCGTTTGGTGGGGCCAGTCACCGATGTCGTTATATCGCAGTCTGGCGCACCATTGCTGCCCGGCGCACCTTATCAGTTGGGAATTTCGCTTTGCTCCTGCCCGTCCCGCCCCGCACCCTGCTTACTCCTTCCCGCATCCTTCTCGGCTTGACCGACAGCCTGCGTCGCCACCCCAAACGAATCACCGCCAGCCTGGCAGCGCTGCTGCTGGGCACCGGCGTCACTGCCTTCGGCATCGCGCCGCTGGCACCCGACGCGGCCGACCTGCCGGTCCGGCAAGTCGTGCAGACCGTGCAAGCCCTGCCCACGCAAGCGCAGACCGACGCACTCGCCAATTTCCACTTCAATCTGTTCCGCACCGAGAGCACGCGCAGCAGCGACACGGCCGATGCCCTGCTCAAGCGGTTCAACCTGGATGACGCGGCGGCGGCGGCGTTTTTGCGCAGCGACGCCAACGCGCGCATGATACTGGCGGGCCGACCGGGCAAAACCGTCACCGTGGAAGCCAGCGACAGCCAGCAACTGCTCAAGCTCAGCATGCGCTGGCCCGGCGACAACGAAGCGCAGTTCAAGCGTCTGGTGATCGAGCGCAGCCCCGGCTCAACCGGCGGCTTCAGCTCACGCATCGAGACCGCCGCCTACACCAGCTCGGCGCGGCTGGCCAGCGGCAGCATCCAGACATCGCTTTTTGCCGCCACCGACGATGCCCGAATTCCCGACAGCATCGGCGTGCAGATCGCGGAAATTTTTTCAACCGATATCGATTTTCGCCGCGCCCTGCGCAAGGGTGACCGCTTCAACGTGGTCTATGAAACCCTGGAGGCCGACGGCGAGGCAATGCGCACCGGCCGCGTGCTGTCGGCCGAGTTCGTCAATGCCGGAAAAACCTATCAGGCCATGTGGTTCCAGCCACCCGGCCAGGACGCCACAGGCGCGCCCAACAAGGGCGGCTATTACACCCTCGACGGCCAGAGCCTGCGCCGCGCGTTCCTGAGTTCACCGGTAGAATTTTCCCGCATCAGCAGCGGTTTTTCCATGCGTTTTCATCCCATTTTGCAAAAATGGCGCATGCACACCGGCACCGACTTTGCCGCCGCCATGGGCACGCCGGCACGAACCGTGGGCGACGGCGTGGTGGAGTTTGCCGGGGTTCAAAATGGCTATGGAAACGTGGTGTTCATCAAGCACGGCAACAACCGTGAAACGGTGTATGCCCACCTGAGCAAAATCCTGGTGCAGCGCGGCCAGACCGTGAGCCAGGGCCAGACCATTGGCCTGGTCGGCATGACCGGCTGGGCCACCGGCCCGCACCTGCATTTCGAAGTGCGCGTCAACGGCGTGCAGCAAGATCCGATGACGGTGGCAAAGCAGAGCGATGCCATCCCCCTGTCAGCCGCTGCCATGCCGCCGTTCAGGCAACTTGCGGCCGGAGTCAAGAACCAGTTGCTGGCTGCGGCGAGCATCAGCCAGAGCCGGGCTGAATAGGCTTATAGCCCCCACGCTTGTCGCTTCGCGTACTGCGCTGCCCCCCGAGGGGGCTCGCCTTGCTTGGGACGGCCCGGCGCTGCGGCCCATAGCCCCCACGCTTGTCGCTTCGCGTACTGCGCTGCCCCCCGAGGGGGCTCGCCTTGCTTGGGACGGCCCGGCGCTGCGGCCCATAGCCCCCGCGCTTTGTCGCTTCGCGTACTGCGCTGCCCCCCGAGGGGGCTCGCCTTGCTGGGGGCGGCCCGGCGCTGCGGCCCATAGCCCCCACGCTTGTCGCTGCGCGTACTGCGGCAAAATAGCCGCATGTCCGACTACTTTATCGGCCTGATGTCAGGCACCTCGCTGGATGGCGCGGATGGTGTGCTGGTGGACTTTTCAACGCCAGCACCACGCGTGGTGACGAGTGCCGCCGAACCCTTCCCGGAAAGCTTTCGCGCCGAGTTGCTGGAGCTCAACAGCCCCAGCCACAACGAATTGCACCGTGCGGCACTGGCGGCAAACCAGTTGGCCGCGCTGTACGCCCGCGTAGTCCGCACCCTTCTTGACCAGGCCGCCGCGCCCGGGCGGCCCGCGCCACGCATTCGAGTCATCGGGGCGCACGGGCAAACAGTCCGGCATCAGCCCTGGAGAACCTCTCCGGAAGCCGCTGGCGCGGGCTACACACTTCAACTCAACGCCCCGGCCTTGCTGGCCGAACTCACCGGCATTGACGTGGTGGCGGATTTCCGCAGTCGTGATGTGGCCGCGGGCGGCCAGGGCGCGCCGCTGGTGCCTGCCTTTCACCAGCATGTTTTTGGCCGGCCGGATCGCGCCGTGGCGGTGCTCAATCTGGGCGGCATGGCCAACCTGAGCCTGCTGCCTCCAGCGGCGGGCAGTGCATCGGTGGTGGGCTTTGATTGTGGGCCAGGCAACGCACTGATGGATGCCTGGTGCCGGCAGCAAACCGGCCGGCCGTTCGACGCCGGTGGCGCCTGGGCCGCCAGCGGCCAATTGATTCCCGGGCTGCTGGCCAGCCTGCAGGCTGATCCCTACTTCGCCCTGCCCCCTCCAAAAAGCACGGGCAGGGACCTTTTCAGCCTGGCCTGGCTGGCTGAAAAGCTCGCTCCCTTCGCGACCGAGCGGCCTGAAGACATTCAAAATACCCTGGCTGAATTCACTGTTGGCGCTTGTATCGCGGGCATCAACAGCTATGGAAAAGAGAGCGAAAAACTGATTGTTTGCGGTGGCGGCGCGTTCAACCAGCACCTGCTGCAGCGCCTGCAGACGGCCTTGCCGACACTGCGCGTCAGTACCTCGGACCAGCATGGCTTACCCGCGCTGCAAGTCGAGGCGGCGGCCTTTGCCTGGCTGGCGCGCCAGGCGGTCCAGCGCCAGCCCGGCAACCTGCCGGGTGTCACGGGTGCGGCGGGGCCGCGTGTGCTCGGGGCCCTATACCCTGCCTGACGCCTTCCAGAAACAACAAAGCCGCCCGTCAGGGCGGCTTTCAGATCAGGGCTGGCTCAGGCAGAAAAGCTGGAGCCGCAACCGCAACTGCTGTTGGCATTGGGGTTTTTGATGACGAACTGCGCGCCTTCAACATCGTCCTTGTAGTCAATCTCGGCACCCACCAGGTACTGGTAGCTCATTGCGTCGATCAGCAGGGACACGCCATTTTTGGTCATGGTGGTGTCGTCTTCGTTGGTGACTTCGTCAAAGGTAAAACCATACTGGAAGCCGGAGCAACCGCCACCCTGCACAAAAACGCGCAGTTTCAGCTCGGGGTTTCCCTCTTCGGCAATCAGTTCAGCCACCTTGGCCGCCGCGCTATCGGTAAAAACAAAGGGGTCAGGCATCTCGGTCTGGACATTTTCAGCAACTGCACTCATGGGGACTCCAATACTTAAAGCATGTCAACGGTGAATTAGCAAATACTACAGCAAATCAATCAACTTTAACACCCTGAATCCAAAAAACTGCATTAAAAGTAAGTACAGACTAACTTTATGCATCATGCATTGTTTGCGGCAAGCGTCAAGGTGGGCTTTTCCTCGATTTGCTGATAGGCCAGCGGGCGCAACTGTCCAAAGATGACGGCACCTTGGTGCATTTCAAGCGCCTTGTAGGAGACTTCGCCTTCAATTTTCGCTTTCGGCTGCAGTTCCAGCACCTGGCTGGCGTGAACCGGTCCCGTCACGCGGCCATTGATGATCACATGGTCGGCGTGAATCAGGCCGGTGACACTGGCCGATTCGCTGATCACCAGAATGCTGGGGCTGCCTTCATTGGCGCGAATGTCGCCGATCACTTCCCCATCGACGCGCAGGCCGTCGCTGAACTTGAGGTTGCCTTCAATACAGCTTCCCTGGGCAATCAGACTTCTGATGGGCGGCTGCTTTTTTTTGCCAAACATTTACACGGGCTCCTGTGGTGGGTGACCCCGAAGGTCGCAGCAATGACTGCCTAAAGCCGAAAGGTTTGAACGGAACGGACGCTGGCGCCTTCAAGCACCTTGGCGGTCACTGTTTTTACCACGACCGCCGGTGGCAAGTCGAGGATTCCCTCGACATGGCGGTATTGCTGGAACTGCAGCGCCTGCGGGCCGCCCGGCAAGGTCATCAGCCAGGGCTTTGCGGCCTGGGTGCCGGCGACGGTAATTTCCAGCGTGCCATTGAAGGGGGCCGCGGTCTTGACTGGCCGCAGCACCAGCACCTGCCATTTGAGCTGGGTTGGCAACAACATCTCGGCCTGCAGGCCGCGGATGGACACCACTTCGGCGCTGTTGACGGGCAAGAGTTTTTCAAAAAATCCCAGATCGTCGCGCAGGCTGAGGTTGTCAGACTCCAGCTGCCTGACCTGGCTCACCAGCTTTTCCCGCAGCGCCTTCTCGGCGGTCAGCAGACTGCCCGAGGTATTGGCAATTGACTGCGCCTTGTCGCGGTCCGCGCGCAGGTGGCTCAACTCCTGCCTGAGCTGGCTCAGCTCCTCCCTGGAATGACCATCCAGGCCCGCAAGGTCCTTGCCGAACTCAAACGCCCACAAGGCGACGGCAGCGGAAAAACCCAGCACCAGGGCAACCGCCATCCAGCGCAGCGGCCAGGGCAGAGTGCTGCGCACAATCATCCGCGGCGAGCTGATGGACATGCGACGGCGCAACAGGCGAAATTTCAAGACAGTCCCTGCAGTTTTTCCGTGGGGGAGATAGATTGTGCACGCTGGCGTGGCGCTGCCGCACGCGGAGCCGGTAAAGCGCAAGTAAGCGTTTGCATCAGGCGCATTGTGTTGCATCGCGCCAAAACGCCATGAAAAAGCCGCCAGGCGCAAACCATGGCGGCTTTTTCGGGCAGCAAGAGCAGCCCCGGTGGTTTAGCGCTTGCTGAACTGCTTGCGACGGCGCGCCGAGCGGAAACCGACTTTCTTGCGTTCGACCTCGCGGGCATCACGCGTGACAAAACCGGCCTGGCTGAGCGCAGGCTTGAGCGTTGCGTCGTAATCGATCAGCGCACGGGTAATGCCGTGGCGCACCGCGCCGGCCTGACCCGACTCGCCGCCGCCATGAACGTTGACCATGATGTCAAACGTCTCGACGTGGTTTGTCAGAAACAGGGGTTGGCGGCAAATCATGATCGAGGTCTGACGGCCGAAGAACACCTGGATGTCCTTGTCGTTGACCGTGATCTTGCCGGTGCCTTTTTTCAGAAACACGCGGGCGACGCTGGATTTGCGACGGCCGGTGCCATTGTTCCATTCACCAATCATCAATAGCTCCTTAGATGTCCAGCACTTTGGGCTGTTGGGCGGTATGCGGGTGCTCTGCACCACCGTACACCTTGAGTTTCTTGATCATGGCGTAGCCAAGCGGGCCCTTGGGCAGCATGCCCTTGACGGCTTTTTCCAAAGCGCGGCCAGGATGCTTGGCTTGCATGTCACGGAAGTTGGTGGCGGTAATGCCGCCGGGGTAGCCCGAATGACGGTAGTAGATCTTGTCAGTGGACTTGGCGCCCGTGACGCGCAGCTGGGCTGCGTTGATGATGACGATGAAGTCACCGGTATCGACGTGAGGCGTATAAATGGCCTTGTGTTTGCCGCGCAAACGGAGAGCAACTTCGCTGGCTACTCGTCCGAGGACCTTGTCGGTCGCGTCAATCACAAACCACTCGTGCGTCACGTCAGCGGGTTTGGCGCTGAAGGTTTTCATGAGTTTCTTTCGAAATGGTTTGTTGGGTTCTTTTCCACGGTCGGCGTTCTTCTGATGAGAACCTCTTAGGTGGGAATTTGCGCAAATTCCCTTGAAAGGCGAACCCTTCCCGGAGATGAGCGCAACTCTGCCGCGGAACCACGTGTGCGCTGCAGAGCCTTGGATTATATGAAAAATCAAGGGCTTGCGCGAATTTTCTGTAGCAGGAAGGTACGATACGCCCATGTTTTCCTACCGCCACGCCTTCCACGCAGGCAACCATGCCGATGTGCTCAAGCACACTACGCTGATTGCACTGATGAAGTATCTGACCCAAAAAGACACGGCACTGACCGTGATCGACACCCACGCGGGCGCCGGGTTGTACCGGCTCGATGGCGATTACACCGAAACCAGCGGCGAGGCGCAGGAGGGTATTTTCAAGCTTGTTGCAGAGGGAAAAGTGCCTTCAGCCCTTGTAAAACAGGCGCGATCAGCTACTAAAGGCATAGCAATTCCAGCCTCCACAGGCGCCTGGGCGCCCGCCCTGCAGGACTACCTGGACCTGCTGCGCGGCCTGAATCCGAAATTTGCCGAGACCGGCGACGCGGCGCACCTGAAAATTTACCCGGGCTCACCTTTTATCGAACAGCAGTTCCTCAGTGGACGCGACAAGCTCAAGCTGTTTGAGTTGCACCCGACCGACTTCAAGTCGCTTTCCGGCAACATTGAGCAACTGGGCGTGGGCCGCCAGGTCGCCGTGGCGCGTGAAGACGGCTTTGAGGCCCTCAAAACCTTCTTGCCGCCACCGGCCCGGCGTGCCATGGTGCTGTGCGACCCAAGCTATGAAATCAAGAGCGACTATGCCCGCGTTGCGGTCTGCATGGCCGATGCCGTCAAGCGCTTTGCAACCGGCACCTACGTAGTGTGGTACCCGATCATTCCACGGCCTGAAGCCCACGATTTGCCGCGAAAACTCAAAACACTGGCAGTCAAAGCCGGCAGAAGCTGGCTGAACGCGACTTTAACTGTTAAATCGAGCAAGTTAACGACTGATGCTGACGGTGAGGTCAAGCGTCCTGGCCTGCCCGCCAGCGGCATCTTCATCATTAACCCGCCGCACACGCTCAAGGCCGAACTGCAGGCGGCGCTGCCGCAAATGGTGGCGCTGCTCGGGCAGGACCGCAACGCAGGCTTCACGCTGGAGCATGGCGGCTGAGCAGCGCCGCCTCCGCCCGCGCTTCAGGCCTGCTGCAAGCGCCGCAAAATTTCCGTCGTCGCCGCAGCCTGGTTCATGGTGTAAAAGTGAAGGCCGGGCGCGCCGGCAGTGCGGAGCTGGTCACACAGTCCGGTGATCACATCCAGCCCGAAGCTTTTGATGGATGCCGTGTCATCGCCAAAGCCCTGCAGCCGCAAGCGGATCCAGCGCGGAATTTCCGCGCCGCTGGCATCGCTAAATCGCATCAGCTGTGTCGAACTGGTGATGGGCATGATGCCGGGGACCACCGGCACCGCAACATCCAGTCGCTGCAGATCGTCCACGAAGCGGAAATAGGCGTCCGCGTTGAAGAAATACTGGGTGATGGCCGAACTGGCGCCGGCCCTGACCTTGGCGGCAAAGGCCTGCAGGTCGGCTTCGGCCGACTTGGCCTGCGGATGAATTTCAGGGTAGGCCGCCACTTCAATGTGAAAAGCGTCGCCCGTTTCCGCGCGAATAAAGGCAACCAGATCGCTGGCGTGGTGGAACTCGCCGCCCGACCCATAACCGCTGGGCAAGTCGCCGCGCAGCGCCACCAGCCGCCGCACGCCCATGGCCCGCAGGGCGGCCAGATGCTGGCGGATTGCAGCCTGGGTCGCGCCGACGCATGAGAGGTGGCTGGCTGCCGCCACGCCCTCGCCCAGAATCTCCCTGACGGTGCCAAAGGTGCCCTCTTGCGTCGAGCCGCCCGCGCCAAAGGTGACCGAGCAGAACTCCGGCTTGTGCGCGTACAGCGCCTGGCGCGTGGCGCGCAGCTTGTCGGCGCCTTCAGGCGTCTTGGGAGGGAAGAATTCGAAACTTACCGGTACATTCATTGCAGGCCTCAATCATTCGACAGATTCTTGTTGCGCCGCTTGCTCCGCGCCGGGCCGGGCTGGCCGGCGTGCGCGGCTTCCGGGTCCTGGTGCGGCTCGCGCAATTCGCGCAGTGTGCTGCGCGGCAGCCGTTTGGGCGATTGCCTTTGCGGGACGGCGGCCAGCGGCTGGTCTTCCCCGGTCAGGTCGTGGCCCTTTTTGGCATGAATGAAAAACTCACGGTTGCCGTCGCCGCCGGCAATCGGCGAATCGAGCCACGCCAGCACCTCCAGCCCCAGATCAGCACAGGCATCGCGCAGGCGCTTTTCAACCAGGTCAAACAGTGCGGCATCACGCACAATGCCGCCCTTGCCGACCTGCCCCGGCTGCAGCTCGAACTGCGGCTTGACCAGCATCAGCAAATGGCCGCCGGGCTTGAGCAGGCGCACGGCGGCGGGCAGCACCAGCGTGAGCGAGATAAATGACAAATCGCCGGTCAGGAAATCAAAGCCGGCTGCGATGGCTGCTTCAACTTCATCATCAAATACGCCGTCAGCCCCCGCTTGACGGGCGTAAGCAGCTATTAATTCGGCAGCAGTCAAGGAACGGGCATTGATGCCTTCAAGACACACCACGCGCGGATCATCCCGCAAACTGGCGTGCAACTGGCCGTGGCCCACATCCACGCCGACCACGTGCGCGGCGCCATGGCGCAGCAGGCAGTCGGTAAAGCCCCCGGTCGATTGGCCGAGGTCGAGGCAGCGCAGGCCCTTGACATCCAGAGCGCTGCGGTCCAAAGCGCCTTCGAGCTTCAAGCCGCCGCGCGAAATGTATTTTGCTTCGGTGGCATCTGGCACCTGCAGCTCGGCGTTGTCGGGCAGTTCATCGCCATTCTTGGAAACCTTTTTCCAGGCGCCGCCGGTCGGCACGCGCCACTGCACGCCCGAGGCGATCAGGCGCTGGGCCTGCGAGCGGGTGGTGGCAAAGCCGTGTTCGACGAGAAACAAGTCAGCGCGCATAAAGGTCCCGGCTCAGAACAAGAAGTTTCCAACGCAAAGGCGCAAAAGCGCAAAGGACGCAAAGAATTCCGGTTTTAAATACCTCGAATTTTGCATTTTCCTGCTTTGCGTACTTTGCGCTTTTGCGTCTTTGCGCTGGATGTTCTCTACTGACAGCCATCCGCAAACAGTCGCTCAGTAACGGTAACTGTCGGCCTTGTACGGGCCGGCCTTGCTCACGCCGATGTAAGCGGCCTGCTCATCGCTTAGTTCACTCAGCATTGCGCCGACTTTCTTCAGGTGCAGGCGCGCCACTTTTTCATCCAGGCGCTTGGGCAGCACATAGACCTTGCCGAGTTCATAGTCGGCCTGTTTGCTGAACAGTTCGATCTGCGCCAGCGTCTGGTTGGCAAAACTGGAGCTCATCACGAAACTGGGATGGCCGGTGCCGCAACCCAGGTTCACCAGTCGGCCCCTGGCCAGCAAAATGATGCGCTTGCCGTCCGGGAAGATCACGTGATCGACCTGCGGCTTGATCTCTTCCCAGGTGCATTTTTGCAGCGAGGCAACGTCGATTTCGTTGTCGAAGTGGCCAATATTGCAAACGATGGCCTGATCTTTCATGGCTGCCATGTGGGCGTAGGCAATGACGTTCTTGTTGCCGGTGGCGGAAACAAAAATATCGCACTTGTCGGCGGCATATTCCATCGTCACCACCTTGAAGCCTTCCATCGCCGCCTGCAGGGCGTTGATGGGGTCGATCTCGGTCACCCAGACCTGGGCGCTGAGGGCGCGCAGCGCCTGGGCGCAGCCCTTGCCCACGTCGCCATAGCCGGCCACGCAGGCCACCTTGCCGGCGATCATCACATCGGTGGCGCGCTTGATGCCATCGACCAGCGATTCGCGGCAGCCATACAGGTTGTCAAACTTGCTCTTGGTGACCGAGTCGTTGACGTTGATGGCGCGCAACATCAGTTCGCCCCTGGCCGACATGTCGTTCAGGCGATGCACGCCGGTGGTGGTTTCCTCGGTCACGCCAATGATGTTTTTCAGGCGGCGGCTGTACCAGGTGCCGTCTTGCGCCAGCCTGGCCTTGATGGCATTGAACAGGCAGACTTCTTCTTCACTGCCAGGCTTGGCCAGCAGGCTGGCGTCTTTCTCGGCGCGGCTGCCCAGGTGCATCAGCAGCGTGGCGTCGCCGCCGTCGTCCAGAATCATGTTGGGGCCTTCTTCGGGCGTTCCCCTGGCGCCACCGAATTCGAAGATGCGGTGGGTGTAATCCCAATAGTCGGCCAGGGTCTCGCCCTTGATGGCAAACACCGGCGTGCCGCTGGCGGCAATCGCGGCGGCGGCGTGGTCTTGCGTCGAGAAGATGTTGCACGAAGCCCAGCGCACCTCGGCGCCCAGCGCCTGCAGCGTTTCGATCAGCACGCCGGTCTGAATGGTCATGTGCAGCGAGCCGGTAATGCGCGCGCCCTTGAGCGGCTGCGCTTTGGCGAACTCTTCGCGAATGGCCATCAGGCCGGGCATTTCGGTTTCGGCGATTTTCAGTTCCTTGCGGCCCCAGTCGGCAAGCGACGGGTCGGCAATGATGAAATCGGCGGCGGGTTTGAGAACGGCGCTCATGGTGGCTCCAGAACAGGCTTATGAAAAAACCACTGCGGGAGTCAACTCACCTCACAGCACAGTGGGTGAGCGCGGTTTGAGAGCAGAATCGGCAAGGCGACCTGGTGTTCGAGCCTCGCTCGCGAGATGACCGGGTCACTTCTGGCGGGCTGCAACGCTCCTCGAACAATCATTATTCTATACGGCTCCCGCATCATGCGGCAAAGCCTGCGTCACGCCCCCTGCCCGGCAACAACCCGCTCAGCGCGCCATGGCGCGCCGCGCCAGATAGCTCAGGGCATCAACCAAGGCCACCAGCGCGATCATCGCCAGCAGGACCGAGCTGGTTTCGGGCATCTGGAACAGGCCCATGTGAAACGCCAGCATCTGCCCCAGGCCGCCCGCGCCGACAACGCCCAGTATCGCGGCGGCGCGAATGTTGTTTTCCCAGCGGTACAGCGTGTAGCTGAGCAGTTGCGGCAGCACCTGCGGCAGCGTGGCGTAGCAAAACACGCGGCCTTCACCGATGCCGCGCACACGCAAAGCGAAGCCGGCGCCTTCGGGGGCATTTTCAATCGACTCGGCGAACAGCCGCCCAAGCACGCCGGTGGTGTGCAGCGCCAGCGCCAGCGTCCCGGCAAAGGGCCCGAGTCCGGCCGCAATCAGCAGCAGCGCGGCCCACACCAGTTCGGGAATGGCGCGCAGCGCATTGAGCAGCAGCCGCGTGAGCCCTTTGTAGCGCGCCTTGTCGTTCGCATGGGCCTGGCTTGCCGGCAATGCCAGCAGCAGGCCCAGCAGTGCGGCGATCAGCGTTCCCAGGGCCGACATGGCCAGCGTCTCCAGCGTGGCACCCAGCAGTTTTTGCAAGAAGGCGGCCTCCCCCGCGGGATGCAGCAGTTCGGCGACGAAGCGGCCCATCCTGCGTAGCGCATCGAATGAAAAAAACTGCGCCCACTTCAACTCCAGCGACCAGAAACTCAGCGCGACCAGCAGCCCCACACCGGCCATCAGCCAGCAGGCCTTGCAGCGCGCGCTGAACAGCGGCGGCGGCAGGCGATAGACCTCATTGGCCGCTGGTGGCAAGCGCTGCAAGTCAGTCATGATCCGGCCCACGCCACTAACCCAGCGCCTTGCGCAGCCAGGCGCTGGCCTGGTCGGCCAACCCCACCAGCGCCATGAACACCAGCAGCATAGTGCTGACCTCGGCGCCATTGAACATCTTCATCGACGCATCGATCTGCTGCCCAAGGCCACCGGCGCCGACAAAACCCAGCACCACCGACGAGCGGATGGCGCATTCCCAGCGATAGACGCTGTAGCTCGTCAGCTCGGCCGCGTTTTGCGGCAGCAGGCCATAAAAGAAAGCCTGCAGGCGGCCCGTGCCATTGCGCAGCAGCGACGCCGTGACATGGCTTTCGCCGCTTTCCAGAATGTCGCCATAAACCTTGCCCAGCATGCCGCCGTACGTCAGGCCAATGGCCAGCACGCCGGAGGTCGGCCCCAGACCGACCACACGAACAAACACCAGCGCCCAGATCAGCTCGGGCACGCTGCGCAGCACAATCAACAGCCAGCGCACCAACTGGCGCAGCACCGCCGGCATCAGCGCCATGCGCCCGCTTAAGCCCGAGATCGACAGCGCGCGCACCGACAGCAGCGTCAGCGGCAGCGCCAGCAGCAGCGCCAGTGCCATGCCGGCGGTGGCAATCGCCACCGTGCGCCAGGTTTCGCGCGCTACCAACAGCAAAAATTCAGGCTCCACCCTGGGCGGAACAAAACCGCCGAGGAATTTCAGCGTCGACTGGATCGTGCCGGGCTCCAGCATCACCCAGGGTTTGAATTCGGTCAGCACCAGCGCGGGCCACAGCAGCAGCAGCGCGGCCAGTGCCCAGAACACGCGGCCGCGCCAGGCCGGGTCGCGCAGCGCGGGGCGCAGGGGCAGGGCGATCGCGGCGCGGGTCATGGTCCGGCTGGCGCGTCAGCGGCAATACATGACCACGGCGGGCGAAGCCACAGCAGGCAGCTCTTCGCCTGGCGCCTGGCCTGTGAGTTCGTGCAGATGCTGCGCATAAAGCGCTTGCAGGCGTTCGGGCGTCACGGCGGCGGCGGGCAAATCGAACGCCAGCTCGCCCTCGCGCAGACCGACGATGCGCGGAAAATTTTGCAGCGCCATCTCGACGTGGTGCAGCGTGGTGACCAGCGTCGCGCCGCGTTCGCGCGCCGCCTGGGTGAGCGACGCGACGGCCTGCTGCCCGCATGTCGGGTCGAGCGCCGAAAGCGGTTCGTCGACCAGCAGCAAGCTGGCGTCGGCCACCAGCGCACGGGCCAGGCCGACGCGCTGGCGCTCGCCGCCCGAGAGCCGGTCGACCCGGTCAAACAGCTTGTCGCTCAAGTCAAAGCGCGCCAGCGCGGCGTCGGCCAGGGCAATGGCCGTGGGGTAAAACAGGCTGCGCAGGCTCTGCCACAAGCCAATGTGCGGCAGGCGCCCGGCCAGCACGGCGGTCACCACGCGCTGGCGCGGCGGCAGTGGCGGCACCTGCGGCGCCAGGAACAGCTTGCCGCGCAGTCGCTGCAACTGGCGGCGCGGCAGCTGCCACGGATCGCGCCCATCGAGTTGCAGGCTGCCGACAGCCGGTGGCAGCGCGCAGGCCAGCACATGCAGCAGCGTGGTCTTGCCCGCGCCCGACGGCCCGATGACGGCGATCTGCTCGCCAGCGGCCACCTGCAGCGACAAACCGCGCAGCGCCGCCGCGGCATCACGCCTGGCAGCGGGATGCCGCGCCGACATGTTGTCCAGCCTTATCTTCATATAAGAATGGCCTTTCGCCCTTTACCAACGGGCGTAAGTAGCTATCAGTTTAGTAGCGTCCTTACTTCAGCAAACCCGCGCTGCGGGCTGCCGCCTCGATGCCCTTGTAGTTCTCGGCACGGGTCGGCACGAAACGCGTGGCGCGTTGCAGCGCCAGGATTTCCTTGCCTTCAGGCGTGTTCGGGTTCAGGTCCAGAAACGCCTTGCGCAGCTTTTCGCGCAGCGCGGCCGGCATGTCGGCATGCACCGTCCAGTTGTAGTCGTAATAGGTCGGCGTGGTGAAGAACACGCGAACCTTTGACGGGTCCACCTTCTTATCGGCCACGAACTTGTCCCAGACCGAAATATTGAGCGCGCCTGCATCGACCTTGCCTGCGGCCACCGCAGCGATGGTGGCGTCATGGGCGCCCGAATAGGCGACGCGCCTGAAGTCCTTGTCGGGGTCAATTCTGGCGTCCAGCAGGAAGCTGCGCGGCATCAGGTGGCCCGAAGTGCTGGACTGCGAGCCAAAGCTGAACGTCTTGCCCTTGAGGTCGGCCAACGATTTGATGCCGGCATCGCTGGTGATGAAGACGGAACGGAATTTTTCGTCTTCTTCACGCTGCACCAGCGGAATCATCTTGCCGCCCGAGCGCACATTGGCCTGGACAAAGGTGAAGCCGCCAAACCAGGCCATGTCAATCTGCTTGTTGACCAGCGCTTCAACCGACGCGGCATAGTCGGTCACGGGCGTGAACTCGACCTTCATGCCGAGCCTGCCTTCCAGGTACTTGACCAGCGGCGCCGCCTTGCGGGCCAGCTCGGTCGGCGATTCGTCGGGAATGGCGGTCATGCGAAAGACTTGCTGGGCCTGGGCCGCTCCGGCAAAGGCCAGCACGGCGCAGGCAGCCAGGGCCCTGAAGGCATTCGATCGAAAAACGCTGATCATAAAAAATTCCTGAAAATGGGTTGAAAAACCTCAGCGGATATTAAACCTGACAACGAAAATCCCTGGGCACTGCCCTGCATAAGCAGGCTGGCAAGGCCATGGTGCTCTGCTCCGGCCCGGACAAACCCTCTCGATCAAAAGTGCGGACGCTGCCTCATTGCCTGCGCAGGCACCTCGCATCAGCGCGGCCTCGGCAGGGGCGTATTTTGACGGCGGGACTTGCCGAACCAGACCCCCCGGTTCGGGCATGACGACGACAGCCTGCTAGATACCGTCGCCATCAACATAGCCGGCCGACATGGCATTGCGTATCACCCTGACATTGTCGCCGAACGCCTGGGCTTCGCGCCGCCTGGGCCGTGGCAGGTCGATGATCAGGTCCTGAGCGACGCGCGCCGGCTTGCCATCGAGCAAAATAACCCGATCCGCCAGATAGACCGCCTCGTCGAGATCGTGGGTGACCAGCAGGATCGAGGTTCCGGTTTCACGCCAGATGCGCAGCAGTTCGTCCTGCAGGGACTGGCGGGTGATGGTGTCGAGGGCGCTGAAGGGCTCATCCATCAACAGCAGCGCCGGTTGTACTGCAAGGGCGCGCGCCAAGCCGACCCGCTGGCGCTGACCGCCTGAAAGTTGATGCGGCCATTTTCGTTCCGCGCCGGCCAGCCCGACCAGCTTCAGCGCCGCGACCGCCCGACGATGGCGTTCGGCGCGTGCCGCCACCAGCCCTTCGAGACCGAACTCGACATTACCGGCGACGCGTCGCCATGGCAGCAAGCGCGGTTCCTGAAATACCATGGCTGCTGGCCGCTGTCCAGCGGCGGGGCGGGCGGTGACCTCCACGGTTCCGGACTGCGGCGGAATCAGGCCTGCGATCACCCTTAGCAAGGTTGATTTACCCGCGCCCGACGGGCCGACCACCGCCAAAAAACCGCCTCGGCCCAGGGTCAGGGTGAGTTCCTCCAGCACGATGGTCACCTCGCCGTCCGCGTCGCCATAGCCGAACGCCAGGCCGCGAATATCGACGATGACGCCGCCCTGCGTTTCGGCGCTGGCTGGCGCCATGGCGCGAGTGGCGACGCCCGGCTGCGGTTGGGCGCTCATGGCGCCCAGGCCAGAAAGCGGCGAGACGTCAGTTGAAACAGCCAGTCGCTCAGACCGTAAAGCAGGGCAATAGTCAGCATGTACACCACCACGATTTGTGTCGCCAGCAGGCCGGAGGCATCCATCATGCGCTGACCGATACCGGGAATGCCGAACAATTCGCTTGCCACCACCACCATCCAGCCCTGGCCAAAGCCGGCGCGCAGACCGCCGAAGATGCCAGGCGCGGCGGCCGGCAGCACGATTTTGCCAAGGCGCGCCAGCACGCCGCCGTGCCCGAAGGCGCGCGCCAGTTCAACCAGGCCGGGGTCGATCTGCTTGACGGCCGATAGCGTGGCGAAATAGTTCAGCCAGAATACGCTGATGGAGATGATGAAGGCGGCGGCAGCCTCGCTCACGCCGAACCAGATCAGTGCGAACGGGATCCAGGCCAGCGGCGGAATCGGCCGGAGCATCCGGGCCAGGCCGGCTTGCGCCGCCTCGAAGACTGGCGATTGACCGACCGCAACGCCAACGGCTACGCCGAGCAGGCTGCCGATGGCGACGCCTATCAAATAGTGATGCAGGCTTTGCAGCACCACCCGCAACCAGATGCCATTGCCAAGTTCTCCCATGACTGCCGCCGGGATGGCGCTGGGCGGTGGAACCAGCGCCGGCGGCAACAAGCCGCTCCGGGCCACCGCCTCCCACAGCAGCAAAAATCCCACAACGCCGCCGGTGGCCAGCAACAGCACCCTGCCCAGGCGCAACTCCCTGCTCATTCAGCCTTCCTCACCTGATCGTAGATCGTCGGATCGATCAACGCCTTCAGATCGACCGCCTTGGCCAGCGAGCCGATGGAAATCTGGTAATCCTGCAATCGTGCGGCCGGCTCCAGCAGCCGATGCGGGTCGGCGTTGTAGGTGTCCAGCGAGGCGCGCAATGACGTTTCGATCACCGCCGTCGGGACCAGGCCCTGGCCGATGACAGAGGCGATGTCGCGGGCCGCCCTGGCCGGGTCCTTGTGGATCAACTCGGTCGCGCGGATATGCAACACCACCAGCTTGCGCACCGCTGCGGGATGGGCGGCGACGACGCGTTCACTGGCGGCAAGCACGGCGCCGGGGGCATTGGGCAGCATTTCATCGCCCGTCACAACGACCCGAGCGGTTTTGTCGCGGCTCGCCACGATGGCTGGAATCGGGTCCAGCACCGACGCACCGTCAACCGCTCCCGACAGCAGGGCCTGCTGCATCTGCTCGGCGCCCATGCCGAGAATCTCCACGTCCGCCGGAGCGACCTTCGCCACCTCGAACAGGTAATACCGCATGAGGGTGTCGGGCACCGACCCCTTCGGCAGGGTGGCGAGCTTGACCGGCCGGCCCTGGCGCTTATGGTAGCTTGCGAAGACTTGCGCCGCATTGGCTCCCTTGCTGAATGCGGTGGCGAAATCGCCGCGGCCGAGCAGACCGCCCTGGCCCGCGGTATTGTTTGCCAATATCTTCAGGTCGACGCCGTGGGCCCGCGCCACCATAGCCGGGCCGATGCCAATATAAGCCACGTCGAATTTGCTGGACGCCAGCGCCTGCACCATCGCCGGTCCGGAGGAAAAACGCGTCATTTTCAGATCGAGGTCGGCCTGCTTGAGCCAGCCTTCCTGCTGCATGACGAAAAGCTGGGCCATGGCGAGGATCGGGATATAGGCGACCTCCAGGTGAGTGGTCTCCGCCCGGGCCGGGGCCGATGGCGCCGTCAGCAAGCCGGTGGCCAGCGCGATAGCGAGCGCCGGGGTAGCCAGCAACCGGCGGGCGAGGCGCCGGGGGGCGAAAGAGTGGAATGATTGGCGCATATCGGGGTCTTTCGGTTGGTTGCCAGGGAGGTCAGGATGCAGCGGCGGCGCGGCAAAATCCAGCGAATTCAAGCAGGCATCTTATACACAATAACTAGCAATAAAAGTCAATCCTAAGACCTTCTGGGTATATCGATATTCCTCAGTCCTGGCGCTAACGTGCGAAAAGTCCTTTACGCTCGGCAAGGCGCAAGCCCCTGCTACATTATTGAAGATGCCTGCTCCAGCCCCCCGCTCCACGCCCGCTTTTGAGCCGGATCCGGTAGCTGATTCCGCCCATTCACGGCTGCCCGATTTTGTCCAGTTGCAGCAGCAGGACCCGGCTGCCGTGCGCACCGAACTGCTGCAGGGCCTGCTGGCCGCGCCGGCCTATACTGCCCCCAAATACTTGTATGACGCGCTCGGTTCAAAGCTGTTTGAGGCCATCACCGAACTGCCCGAGTACTACCCCACGCGCACCGAAGCAGCCATCTTCGAAGCCCACGCGGCGGCCATGGCGGCGCTGCTGCCGAGCGGCGCCACGCTGGTCGATCTGGGCGCTGGCAACTGCGAAAAAGCTGCCCGGCTGTTTGGCATTTTCCAGCCGCGGCGCTATGTTGCGGTCGATATTTCGGTGGAGTTTTTGCACAAGTCGCTGGCCAGCCTGCAGGCGCAATTTCCGGCACTGGCCATGCTCGGTGTCGGCATGGATTTCTCAAGCTCGCTGACGCTGCCGCCACAGGCCGGCAGCGGGCCGCGCGTGCTGTTTTATCCGGGCTCGAGCATCGGCAATTTCACGCCCGAACAAGCGCTGGTTTTTTTGCGGCAGGCCCGGGCCGCCAGCAGTGGCGGCGGCCTGCTGATCGGCGTTGATCTGGTCAAGCCGCGCGAAGTGCTGGAGCCCGCCTATGACGACGCGCTCGGCGTCACCGCCGCCTTCAACCGCAACCTGCTGTCGCACCTGAACCGGCTGACGGGCGCCGACTTCAAACTGGCGGACTGGCAGCACGTGGCCTTTTTCAACACCGGCAAGTCGCGCATTGAAATGCATTTGCAGGCGCTGCATCCGGTGCCGGTGCGCTGGCCAGATGGCGAGCGGCGCTTTGCCACGGGCGAGCGCATCCACACCGAGAACTCGTACAAGTGGCGCCAGGCTGATTTCGCCGCGCTGCTCAAGACCGCCGGTTTCGCGCAGACCCATGCCTGGACCGATGAACGCGGCTGGTTTGCGGTGTTTTTGGCACAGGCCTGAGCGATGCAGACGCAGCCGGTCCTGCGCGACATCGTACTGGTCGGCGGAGGCCACAGCCATGTGGTCGTGCTGAAAAACTTTGGCATGAAGCCGCTGCCCGGCGTGCGCCTGACCGTGATCTGCCGCGATACGCACACACCCTATTCGGGCATGCTGCCGGGCTACATTGCCGGCCACTACAGCTACGACGACGTGCATATCGACCTGAGCACGCTGGCCGCGTTTGCCGGTGCGCGCTTTTTCAAGGACGAAGTCATCGCCCTGGACCGCGCGTCAGGCAAGGTGCTGTGCCGCAACCGCCCGCCGGTGCCTTACGACCGGCTATCGATCAACATCGGCTCGACGCCGCAAATGAGCCA
>JAHFQQ010000246.1 GCA_023259235.1 Polaromonas sp.
GCTCGGCCTGCTGGCCAGCTCCGGGCTGTTTCGCAGCGAGGAGCGCCGGGCCAGAGAGCGCGCGCAGGAACTGCTGTCGTGGGTCAAGCTGGACCACAAGGCGAGTGACAAGGCCGACAACCTCTCGTATGGCGAGCAGCGCAAGCTGGAGCTGGCGCGCGCGCTGGCCACCAACCCCAAGCTGCTGCTGCTGGACGAGCCGGTGGCCGGCATGAACAGCAGCGAGAAAGTCGAGCTGATGGTCGAGATCCGCAACATCAGCGCGCGCGGCTACACGATTTTCATGATTGAACACGACATGCGCTTTGTGATGGGCCTGTGCCAGGACATCGCCGTGCTGAATTTTGGCCGCATCATTGCGCGCGGCACCCCCGACGCCATCCGCAACGACCCGCAGGTGATCGAGGCCTACCTGGGCCGCGAAGAAGACGAAGCCAGCCTGGACGCCACGGGAGCAACAGCATGAGCGCCGTGCACGAAGTGGCCAGCGTGGGGGCGACAACACGCGCACCTCTCTTGCAGGTCAGCGGTCTCAAGGTCGCCTACGGCAAGATCGAAGCGGTCAAGGGCATCGACCTGGAACTGCACGAGGGCCAGATCACCACGCTGGTGGGCGCCAACGGCGCCGGCAAATCAACCACCCTGCTGGCGCTCTCGGGTCTGGTCAAGAAGGCTGCTGGCCGCGTTACGTTCGATGGCCGCGACCTCAGCAAAATGGCGCCGCACAAGATCGTTGCCAGCGGCGTGGTGCAGGTGGCCGAAGGGCGCGCCACGCTGACCACCCTGACGGTGCGCGAAAACCTGGAACTCGGCGCCTACACGCGGCGCGACAAGGGCGGCCGGGCGCACGACCTCGACTACGTCTTCAACCTGTTCCCCGTGCTCAAGGAGCGCGCCGGCGGCCGGGCGGGCAACCTGTCGGGCGGCGAGCAGCAGATGCTGGCGATTGGCCGGGCCCTGATGGCCAAGCCGCGCGTGCTGCTGCTGGATGAGCCGTCCATGGGGCTGGCGCCGATCATCGTGCAGGACATTTTTCGCACCCTGCGCGAGATCAACCAGGCCGGCCTGACCATTTTCCTGGTCGAGCAGAACGTGCGTCAAGCCTTGAAAATTGCGAATCGTGCCTACGTGATCGAAACCGGCAGCATCGTCCTCGCCGGCACCGGCCGCGAACTGCTGGTCAATCCCAAGGTGCAGGAAGCCTACCTCGGCAGTTGATGCCTCCGGAGCGTGGTTCGCGCGCCACGCTTGCCCCGGGCTCAGGCCACCGACTTGAGCGCGGCCTTGGCAGATTTTTTTGACGATGTCAACGAACCAAAGCGAGCCACGACAGCCGCCTCGATACCGGCGGCATCGAGCCCCTGCAGCGCGAGCAGCTGGGCCGGGTCGCCATGCTCGACAAAAACATCAGGCAGGCCGAGCTGCAACAGGGGTTTGACAACTCCGGCCCCTTGCAGTGCCTCGCTGACCGCGCTGCCTGCTCCGCCCATGATGGCGCCCTCTTCGATCGAGACCAGTGCGTCGTGCCCGGCGGCCACCTTGAGCAGCAGCTCGGTATCAAGGGGCTTGACCCAGCGCATGTTGACGACCGTGGCGCCGAGTTTTTCCGCTGCTTGAAGCGCGGGATACAGCAGGGTGCCAAACGCCAGAATGGCAATGCCCGCGCCCTGGCGGCGAATTTCGCCCTTGCCAAACGGCAGCGACTGCAAACCGGCCTCGGGCTCGACCCCGACCCCCGCGCCGCGCGGATAACGCACGGCCACCGGGTGGCTCTGTTCAAAGGCACAGGTCAACAGCTTGCGACACTCATTTTCGTCGGCTGGACACGCCACACTCATGTTCGGAATGCAGCGCAGGTAGGGTATGTCGTAGGCGCCCGCATGCGTGGGGCCATCGGCGCCAACCAGCCCGGCACGGTCCAGCGCAAACACCACCGGCAGGTTTTGCAGCGCCACATCGTGAATAAGCTGGTCATAGCTGCGCTGCAAAAATGTCGAGTAAATCGCGACCACCGGTTTGAGCCCCTCGCAGGCCATGCCCGCGGCAAAAGTGACCGCGTGCTGCTCGGCGATGCCAACGTCGTGGTAGCGCTCTGGAAAGCGCTGGTGAAACTCAACCATGCCAGAGCCTTCGCGCATGGCGGGCGTGATGCCCACCAGGCGGCTGTCCTGCTCGGCCATGTCGCAGAGCCAGCGTCCAAAGACCTGGGTAAAGGTCTGCCTGCCATGTGCGATTGATTTTTGCAGGCCCATGGCCGGGTCAAACTTGCCGGGGCCGTGATAGGCAATCGGGTCAGCCTCGGCCAATTTGTAGCCCTGGCCTTTTTTGGTGACAACATGCAGGAACTGCGGCCCGGCGTTGTTGGACATCAGGTGCCTGATGTTTTCCAGCGTGGGGATCAGCGACTCCAGATCGTGCCCGTCGATCGGGCCGATATAGTTGAAGCCGAAGTTTTCAAACAAGGTCGCAGGCAATACCATGCCCTTGGCGTGGGCCTCCAGGCGTTTGGCCAGTTCCAGCAGCGGCGGAGCAACACTGAGCACCTGTTTGCCCACATTTCTGGCTGACGCATAAAAGCGCCCGCTCATAAGTTGGGCCAGGTAGCGGTTGAGTGCGCCCACGGGCTGACTGATGCTCATGTCGTTGTCGTTGAGCACCACCAGCAGCTTGCAGTGGTCATGAACTCCGGCGTTGTTCAGGGCCTCGAACGCCATGCCGGCGCTCATGGCGCCGTCACCAATAATGGCCACCGCCTGGCGGTTTTCACCCTTCTGCTGAGCGGCCAGCGCCATGCCCAGGGCAGCCGAAATAGAGGTGGACGAATGGGCGGTGCCAAAGGTGTCGTATTCGCTCTCGTCACGGCGCGGGAAACCCGAGAGACCGCCAAACTGCCGCAGCGTGCTCATGCGCTCGCGCCGCCCGGTGAGGATTTTGTGCGGATAAGTCTGGTGACCCACATCCCAGACCAGCCGGTCGTCCGGCGTATTGAAGACATAGTGCAAGGCAACCGTCAACTCCACCGTGCCGAGGTTGGAGCTTAAGTGTCCGCCGGTTTTTGCAACGCTTTCGAGCACAAAAGCACGCAGTTCGTCGGCCAGCACCTTGAGCTGGGCGCGCGGCAGTCGCCGCAGGTCGGCAGGACAGTCGATGGTTTCGAGCAATGAGGTCGTCATGGGATATTGAACCGGGCGAGGTGCTGCTTTTTCCTAATGCGCGCGATTGACCAGCATGTCAGCGAGCGCATGCAATGCATGGGTGTTCTCAAGCCTGCTGCTGTTCAGACTGGCCAGGGCCCGAACCCGAAGTTGCTGCGCATACTCCACAGAAGCCTGCAGCCCCAACAGCGACACGAAGGTGGGTTTGTCATGCGCGGCGTCCTTGCCGGCCGTTTTGCCCAGGGTGGCGGAGTCGCCCGTCACGTCCAGGACGTCGTCCATCACCTGAAATGCCAGGCCCACCGCGGCGCCGTAATCTCGCAGCGCATCCCGCTCAGCCGGCGAGCTGCTGCCGCAGGCCGCGCCCATCATGACGCTGACCTGCAGCAGCGCGCCAGTTTTGAGGCGGTGCATTTCGTGCAACTGTACGGACGTCAAAGGCCTGCCAACGCTGGCCAGGTCTATGGCCTGGCCGCCCGCCATGCCCTGAAAGCCCGCTGCCCGGGCCAGCATGCGGCACAGGCGCGCCTGCGTGGCAGCGTCCACCGATTCATCATCGGGCGTGAGCAATTCAAAAGCCAGCGCCTGCAAGGCATCACCGGCCAGCAGCGCCTGCGCCTGCCCAAACTTGACATGCACCGTGGGCTTGCCGCGCCTCAGCACGTCGTTGTCCATGCAGGGCAGATCATCATGCACCAGCGAATAGGCATGAATCAGTTCCACCGCGCAGGCCGAGCGCAGCGCGGCGTGGGCATTGCCATTGACGGCTTCGCAGGCCGCCATGACCAGCAACGGGCGCACGCGCTTGCCGCCGTCAAGCACGGCATAGCGCATGGCCTCGCCCAGGTCGGCCGGCGCGGGCGCGAAATCCGGGCAGGCAATCCAGCGGGTCAGCGCACGCTCAACAGTAGCAAGCTGCAGCGCGCTCCAGGCACTCAATTCAAACATGGGCGGTTTTTCACGGACGTTCAATGGCGGGTTCCTGGCATATCGGGTTGATTATTGCGCGCTTGTTCACTCGGATATCTACTCTTGCACCCAGGGCTTGAGCTCCGTGCCTTCCAGCACGCTGATCTGGTTTTCCACGGCTTCGAGTTTGCCCCTGCAAAACGTGAGCAACTGGGCACCGCGCTGATAGCCCGTGAGCAACTGGTCCAGCGGCAATTGTCCCGACTCCAGGCTGGCGACCAGTGCTTCGAGTTCCTGCAGTGCGGCCTCGTAGCTGACAGGTAATGGAGTTTTGGGGTCAGAGCCAGATAACCCGCTGGGGGAAACAGATGGGGAAGAGCTTTTTGCCATGGTATTGGGTAAGGGATTATTTTAGGCCGTTGTGGCAAACACCGAGCCTGGATGTTCCGGCTCCGACCCCGCGGCGCCATTATCGGTCGGCACCGTGCAATGGGCCCGCGAAATCCCCCTACGCAGGTAGAATTGAACGGAGTTCGCAATACCAGGCTACAGACATCATGGCGGGTTGCCTCACATTGTAGAAACTTGCGGGTTGGCTTTTCAACCAGGAGCCGTTGTTCAGCTCGTCTTTTTTCCTGGCTCTTCACCCGCCTTCGAGGTATCCGCGGCGGCTTTTACACCGAAATTGCATGTCTGAACCCAGCCTTCGCCTGTTGCAGGCCACCAGCCAGCTTCCAGTCTCCAGCTACTTTGATGCAGGCTTGTACCAGCGCGAACAGCAAAGGCTGTTCGCGCGCGGACCACGCTACCTTGGCCACGAGTTGGCGGTGCCCAAGCTGGG
>JAHFQQ010000247.1 GCA_023259235.1 Polaromonas sp.
GGGATGGATGTCCACTCGGTTTGCGCAAAGGGCGATTTTTTGTCCAGTTGCAATTTGGTCGCTGCGCGCCAGTCAATACCGGGCACGCGATGGTGGGTATGTTCGATGGACGCGCGCGGCCCGCTGTCGGTGGTGATGCCCAGGCCGAACACTACTTTTTGCAGTTTGGCCTCGCGCAGTTGCACCTGCACCGGCGCGGCCAGCGGATCGCTGTCGGGATCAATAAAAATATAGGCTGAGTCGAAGTAGCCGCTGGACGCGAGTCGTTGCTGGGCTTCGAGCAACTGGTTCTGGTCATAGACATCGCCGGCGTTCAAGCGGGCCAGCCGCGGCACCAGCAGCGGGTCGTAGCGTTTCAGGCCCGAGACTTCCAGCGGCCCGAGTCGGTAGAGCGGGCCTGAATCGAGCTGCAGCATCAGGTTGGCGGTTCGCTCTGGCGCATCCACGTCGGCCAGGCTGCCGGCTAACCTGCCGGCCGGGTAGCGGCGCGCAATCAGCTCACGCAGGGCCTGCGTTTTGGCGCCATCCCAGGCATCCTGCGTGAAGCGCTGGCCGGTGGGCAGGCGCCAGTCGCGCTGGATTTTATCGCGCTGAGCCAGTGCACCGGGGTCGGGTGAATCGGCAATGTCGCCGGCAAAGTTGATGTTGACGGCGCTGATCAGCGTGGCCTGCCCCGGTTCAACGGCGACCACGATGGTTGGCCGGACATTGGCCCCGCCTTCGCGGGTGATGTGGATGTCGGGGCTGAAGTAGCCCAGCGTGCCCACCAGGTTGCGCACATTGCGCTCTGCCAGCACGATCAGGCGCGCCAGCTCAGCCTCGTCAAGATCGGTCACCGCGCGGTAGCGCTGCAGTTCGAGGTGCTTTTCGAGCAGTTCGCGGATGGCGGGAGGGGCCTGCACGATGACGTCGAAGGCAGTCACCTCGGGCTCGGCGCCGGTGGGGCCGACGGCGCCCTCTGGCGTGGGGCCGGCTTCCATTTTTTGCGGAGGTGGCGCGGGCGTGCCGGATTGCGCCCTGGCTGCGGGCACAGAGAAAAGGAAAAAAATAACGAACAGCGCAAGGGCAAGCTTGCCGGGTCTTGCCTGGGTGGCCGTCCGCGCGCAGTGGGTACCGGGATGGGTCACGACACCCAGTTTACTTGAGCGCTATTTGGAGAGCAGCCGCATCGCCTCTTCCAATCCCTTGACGGTCAGGGGGTACATGCGCTGGCCCAGCAGTTGCTGCATCACGCTGATGCTCTGGCGGTATTGCCAGACACCTTGCGGCTCGGGGTTGATCCAGGCGAACTTCGGGAAAGCGTTGGTCAGCCGCTGCATCCATTCGGCACCGGCTTCTTCGTTGTTGTATTCCACGCTGCCGCCGGGTTGCAATATTTCGTAGGGGCTCATGGTCGCGTCGCCGACAAAGATCAGTTTGTAGTCTTTGTTGTACTTGCGGATGATGTCCCAGGTGGCGAATTTTTCGCTGAAGCGGCGGCGGTTGTTCTTCCACATGAAGTCATAGACGCAGTTGTGGAAGTAGTAAAACTCCAGGTGCTTGAACTCGGACTTCACCGCTGAAAACATTTCTTCAACCCGGTGAATGTGCTCGTCCATGGTGCCGCCCACGTCCATCAGCAGCAGCACCTTCACGTTGTTGTGGCGTTCGGGCACCATCTTGATGTCGAGCCAGCCCGCGTTGGCGGCGGTGGACCGGATGGTGTCGTCCAGGTCCAGCTCTTCCACATTGCCCTGACGGGCAAACTTGCGCAGGCGGCGCAGCGCGACCTTGATGTTGCGCGTGCCGAGCTCCTGGGTATCGTCGTAGTCCTTGTAGGCGCGCTGGTCCCACACCTTGACTGCGCTTTTGTTGCGGCTTCTTTCCTGGCCAATGCGGATGCCTTGCGGATTGAATCCGTTGGCGCCAAAGGGCGAAGTGCCGCCGGTGCCGATCCATTTGCTGCCGCCTTCGTGGCGCTCCTTCTGCTCTTCAAAACGTTTTTTAAGCGTTTCCATGAGCTCGTCCCAGCCCATTTTTTCTATTTTTGCCTTGTCCTCGGCGCTAAGCTGCAGTTCCAGGTTCTTGCGCAGCCATTCGAGTGGAATGTCCCGGGTGAAGTCGGCAAGCATTTCCACGCCCTTGAAATAAGCCGCAAAGGCGCGGTCGAATTTGTCGTAGTGCTTTTCGTCTTTCACCAGCACGGTGCGGCTGAGGTAGTAGAAGTCGTCAATCCCGTAGGCGCCTTCGCCGGCATTTCCATCAAGTCCTGCACTGTTCGGGCCGACCACGCCGGCCTCGAGCGCTTCGAGCAGCATCAAGTATTCCTTGACCGAAACCGGGAGCTTGGCGGCGCGCAGGGTATAGAAAAAATCAATCAGCATGGCGTGGCTTGTCCAGCAAATACAGCAGTTGCGCCTTGACCTCCGGCCACTCGCCGGAGCGCAGGCTATACATGACGGTATCGCGAATGGTGCCATCGCGCCGCAGCGCATGTCCGCGAATCACGCCATCCTTGCGTGCGCCCAGCCGCTCAATGGCACGCTGCGACGCAAAGTTGAAGTTGTCGGTGCGCCAGCCAACCACGTGGCAAGCCAGGGTTTCGAACGCATGGGTGAGCATCAGCAGTTTGCAGGTGGTGTTGACATGGGTGCGCTGGCAGCGCGCGGCATACCAGGTGTAGCCGATCTCGAGGCGTTTGACGGCTGGCAGGATGTCGTGGTAACTGCTACTGCCCAATACCGAGCCGCTGGCCTCGTCGGTGACGGCGAAGGCAAAGCGGTTGCCTGCCTCGCGCATGTCAAGGGCTGACGCGATATAGCCGCCGGTTTGGTCAGGCTCGGGCACGGAGGTGACGCGCAGCTTCCAGAGCTCGCCGTCAGCGGCCGCGGCACGCAATCCTGTTTCGTGTTCATGCGACAGCGGCACGAGTTTCACGCCGCGCGCTGCCAGGGTGACAGCTTGGACAAAACTCATGGGTTTTTCCTGTTTTTTCGTGCAACCGTGCGGCGCCAGCGTCGTGCCAGTTGCAGGCCCAGCCCGCCGCCCAGCCCCACCAGCACAATGCCGCCGAGCGCACTGTTGCCATAGCCGTCGGCAAAGATATCCAGACCGAGCAGCCGGCCGGCCCAGAAGCCGAGCAGCGCGCCGCCCAGAAATCCGGCGGCGTCGGACACGCCTTCCATCCATAGCGATTTTTGGTTCATGTGCCGGCGCCGGTCCTTGTCTGCTTCAACGGTTGTTGCGCTGCATGAACACCAGCTTCTCAAACAGGGACACGTCCTGCTCGTTCTTGAGCAGGGCACCGACCAGCGGCGGCACCGCGACTTTCTGGTCATTGCTTTGCAGGACTTCAAGCGGAATGTCTTCGGCCAGCAGCAGCTTGAGCCAGTCGAGCAGCTCGCTGGTGGAAGGCTTCTTTTTGAGTCCGGGCAGGTTGCGCACGTCATAAAAGGTTTTCATGGCGGCAGCCAGCAGTTCCTTTTTCAGGTTGGGGAAATGCACGTCCACAATTTGCTTCATGGTGTCGGCGTCGGGAAATTTGATGTAGTGGAAAAAGCAGCGGCGCAAAAAGGCGTCGGGTAATTCCTTTTCGTTGTTGGAGGTGATGAACACCAGCGGCCGGTGGCGGGCGCGGATCAGTTCACGCGTCTCGTAGCAGTAGAACTCCATGCGGTCGATTTCGCGCAGCAAATCGTTGGGAAACTCGATGTCGGCCTTGTCGATTTCATCAATCAGGAGCGCCACCGGCTGGTCCGCGGTAAAGGCCTGCCACAGCACGCCCTTGACGATGTAGTTGTGGATGTCCTTGACTTTTTCGTCGCCCAGTTGCGAATCGCGCAGCCGCGACACCGCGTCGTATTCATACAGGCCCTGCTGCGCCTTGGTGGTTGACTTGATGTGCCACTGCAGCAGCGGCAGCTCCAGCGCCTGCGCCACTTCCTCGGCCAGCATGGTTTTACCGGTGCCGGGTTCGCCCTTGACCAGCAAGGGCCGCTTCAGGGTGGCGGCAGCATTGACAGCCAGCATCAGGTCCGGAGTGGCGACGTAGTTTTTGGAGCCTTGGAATTTCATGTTGAGCAGAATCCGGGAGGTGAAAGTGAAACAGCGACTGTTTGAAGTTTAAAGAGGTTTTGTGCGGGATACTGGTATCCGCTGCAAGGCCATGACAGGCATAGATATAATCCAGCCTGATTTTCACAATGATTTTTTCACCTGATTGTGCGCGAAAAATGAATAAGCTGTTCATCACGATATTCACCGTGGCTGCCTCATTTGCAGCGACTTCGGGTTTTGCCCAGGAACTCACGGGCGATGCCAAGGCCGGCGCCGGCAAGAATACGATGTGTATCGGTTGCCATGGCATCCCGGACTACAAGTCTTCTTTTCCAGAGGTGTACAGGGTTCCCAAGATCTCCGGGCAAGGCGCCAAATACATCATGGCCGCACTCCATGAATACCGCAAGGGCGAGCGCAAATTCCCCACCATGCGCGGCATTGCCGCCTCCCTGACGGATCAGGATATTGCCGATCTTGCGGCTTATTACAGCACCAGCGGCGTGGTCGCTGACGCCAAACTCCCGGCCAAGCCGGCCATGGAGCCCAGCGCCGAAGTGCAGGGTCTGCTCAACAAGGCCAATTGCGCCTCCTGCCACGGCGCAAATTTCAGCAGTCCGATTGACCCCACTTATCCCAAGCTGGCTGGCCAGCATGCCGACTACCTGTTCGTGGCGCTCAAGGCATACAAGACCGATGACAGCCCGGTGGTCGGCCGAGGCAACCCCATCATGGGCAGCATGGCCAAGCAGTACACGAATGCCGAGCTCAAGCTGCTGGCCAACTACGTTTCGTCGGTCCAGGGTGAGCTCAAGGTGGTTCCAGAGAGCCGGTTCCGCTGAATCGGCATATGCCGTCGCGGGGTGAAT
>JAHFQQ010000248.1 GCA_023259235.1 Polaromonas sp.
TGCCGGAAACGGTCGAGCACCGCGTTGGTTCCCATGTCGGGCGCGCAAATGCTCCATATGCCGCCGATGCTCACGGTCGCCAGAAACGCCACCATGGCCTCGGCAATGTTGGGCAGGTAGGCGGCCACGCGGTCGCCGGGCTGCACGCCCTGCGCTTGCAGGTACAGCGCCAGCGAGGCGGTCTGGCGGCGCAGTTCGGGCCAGGAGAGTTCGTGCTGCTCGCCCTTCTCGTTGCGGCTGAGGATGGCCTTGAAGCCGGCGGCTTCGGCAGGCTCGACATGACGAAACACCTGCCGCGCATAGTTCGCCTGCGCGCCAGGAAACCACACCGCGCCGGGCATTACGTTTTTTGCCAGCACCGCGGTGTGGGGCGTGGGGGACTGCAGGTCAAAGTAGTCCCAGACGCTTTGCCAGTAGGTATCAAGATCGGTGACGGACCAGCGCCAGAGCTCGTGATAGGTGTCGAAGGAAAGGCCGCGCTGCTCGCGCAGCCAGTTCTGGTAGCGGCGAATCTGGGGGACCCGGGGCGGCATGGTTGTTTCGCTCATGCCGTGAGCGTAGCAGACCGAAGGCTGACATGGAGTGCCCGAAAAGACCGTCACTGTTTTTACCTGACCGGGCTGCTAGCATTGCCGTACTTACAACAAGGAGATGTTGATGGGAATGCTGGACTGGAGGGAAAAAAGCAGCGCCGTGCTGCTGCAAGGCGGCGTTATTGGACCGGACGAACGCCTGCCGTGGCCGCAAACCGCCGTGATGGGGGTGCAGCACGTGGTTGCGATGTTTGGCGCGACGGTGCTGGCACCGATCCTGATGGGCTTTGAGCCGAACATTGCGATTCTGATGAGCGGCATTGGCACGCTGATCTTTTTTGTGGTGACCGGCGGCAAGGTGCCCAGCTACCTGGGATCGAGCTTCGCGTTCATTGGCGTGGTGATCGCCGCCAGTGCCTATGCGGGCAAAGGCCCCAACCCCAATATCGGCGTGGCGCTGGGCGGCATCACTGCCTGCGGCGTGGCTTACACGCTGATTGGCGCCATCGTGCAGGCGGTCGGCACGGGCTGGATAGAACGACTGATGCCGCCGGTGGTGACCGGCGCGGTGGTTGCCGTGATCGGTCTGAACCTGGCCAGCCTTCCGATCAAGAACATGGCGGCGAGCAACTTCGATTCGTGGATGCAGGTGGTTACTTTTGTCAGCGTGGCGCTGGTGGCGGTGATGACGCGCGGCATGCTGCAACGCCTGCTGATTCTGGCCGGCCTGCTGGTGGCCACCGTGATCTATGCGCTGCTCACCAACGGGCTGGGGCTGGGCAAGCCGGTGGACCTGTCGGGCATCTTCAATGCGGCGTGGCTGGGCGCGCCGATCTTCACCGCGCCGGTGTTCAGCACCAACGCCGTGCTGCTGATTGCGCCGGTGGCCATCATTTTGGTGGCCGAGAATCTGGGCCATATCAAGGCGGTAACCGCCATGACCGGGAAAAACCTGGACCCCTACCTGGGCCGCGCGTTCATGGGCGATGGCATTGCCACCATCATCTCGGGCAGCGCCGGCGGCACTGGCGTGACTACTTATGCCGAGAACATCGGCGTGATGGCGGCGACCAAGATTTACTCCACTGCGGTGTTCGTGGTGGCGGGGCTGATCGCCGTGGTACTGGGTTTCAGCCCGAAGTTCGGCGCGCTGATTCAAGCCATTCCGCTGCCGGTGATGGGCGGTGTCAGCATCGTGGTGTTTGGCCTGATCGCGGTGGCGGGGGCCCGGATCTGGGTGGACAGCAAGGTGGACTTTTCCGACAACAAGAACCTGCTGGTCGCGGCCATCACGCTGGTGCTGGGCACGGGAGACTTCACGCTGAAGTTTGGCCAGTTTGCGCTGGGCGGCATCGGCACCGCCACCTTCGGAGCGATTTTGCTCCACGCGCTGCTCAACCGCGCGCCGCGGCAGCCTGCAAAGTCATAGCCGGAGACGTCATGCGCATCTGGACGCAACCCATTACGATTGAATTGCTCGCCGCGGCCCACGTCGGCACCGCCGTGGCCTATCTGGGCATCGAGTTCCTGGAGATTGGCGATGATTTCATTCGCGCCCGCGTGCCGGTGGATCACCGGACGGTGCAGCCCTATGGGCTGCTGCACGGCGGGGTGTCGGTGGTGCTGGCTGAAACCCTGGGCTCCTGCGGGGCTGCCTTCACCGCGCCCGCGGGGCACCGCGCTGTCGGGCTCGACATCAACGCCAACCACCTCAAGGGAACCACCAGCGGCTGGGTTACCGGCACCACGCGGCCGGTGCACATCGGCCGCACCACCCAGGTCTGGCAGATCGAGCTGACCAACGACGCGGGTGAACGGACCTGCGTGTCGCGCATCACGATGGCGGTGCTGACGCCGAAATCGCCGTCTTCCGCCTTGCCTGGCAACTGAACGGGCAGTTTCGTCCGCAGGTTTTGCGGTGTACAGTAGGTAGCCAGGCTTTGTCCGCTTGGTTGCGATAAAGGAGATCGTTGTGCGCATATTGCTTGTCGGCGCCACCGGAACCATCGGGAAGGCGATTGCCTCAGCCCTTGCGCCACGGCACGAAGTTCTTGCCGCCGCGCGCTCCGGCACCGCCAATGTCCTGAATATTGACAAGCCGGAGTCCATCCGGACGCTCATGGCCGGAATCGGCCGGGTTGACGCCATTGTCTGTGCGGCTGGCCAGGCGGTCTTTCGCCCCTTGCCGGACCTTACGGATGAGGACTTTGCCTTGAGCCTCCACAGCAAGATGATGGGGCAAGTCAATTTGATCAGGTTCGGTCTTGCGGCGGTGGTCGACGGCGGTTCGATCACGCTGACGAGCGGCACGCTGGCGCAAAACCCCATACCTGGCGGAGCGGCCATCAGCCTGGTGAACGCGGGGCTGGAAGGATTCGCGCGGGCGGCAGCTCTTGAGGCCCCGCGCCAGATCCGCGTCAACGTGGTGAGTCCCGGTTGGGTTACCGAGACCCTGCTCGCCAACAGGATGGATCCCGCCGCCGGCACGCCAGCCGCCGCCGTGGCACAGTTCTACCTGCAGGCGATTGAGGGAAGGATGACAGGACAGACCATCGTTGTCCGTCGCACAATCGCTGGCTGACAATCGATTGCAGCGGACGGCGCTTTACGCCGCCGCTGAACCAGCGCGTCAGGTGTTCGAGGTTCTTCAACCGGCGCTCTGCGCCATCCATATCCAAAGAGGGGGAGTAAAAATGACAGGCTGGTTTGAATTGAGCAAGAGCTCGGACGGTCAATTTCGTTTCGTTCTCAAGGCCGAGAATGAAAAAACGATACTTGCGAGCGAACTCTACAAGGCCAAGGCCTCGGCGGAAGGTGGCATAGCCTCCGTGCAGGTCAATTGCTCGTCCGAAGCCCGGTATGAGAAGAAAGTAGCCACCAACGGCAAGTTCTACTTCAATCTGAAGGCTGCCAATAGTCAAGTCATCGGAACGAGCCAGATGTACACCTCTGAGTCAGGCAGGGACAACGGCATAGCCTCGGTCAACCAATGGCGTGAGCACGACGGTCAAGGACAACACCTAGCCGCCTGGAGCGCCTCCGGCGCTCGTTGAAACCAGTCGTCAGACCTCAGCAAATCTGGTTTTTCCATCGCAATCTCTTCGTGACACCCAAAACCAGACGCGTGCTTCAAGCCGTGCTGTACGAGGCTTTTGCCATCGCCTTCGTTGGCCCCGTACTGAGCGTGGCATTCGACAAACCGCCCATGTCTACCGTTGGCCTGGCTTTGATCCTGTCCGGCATTGCGCTTGGTTGGAACTATGTGTTCAATGCGCTCTTCGAGCGCTGGGAGTCGCGCCAATCCAGACGGGGCCGGTCGTTTGCCAGGCGCCTGGCGCATGGCATAGGCTTCGAAGGGGGCCTTGCCGTCATACTGATTCCCGTTATGGCCGTATGGCTGGACATTTCGGCTCTTAAGGCCTTTCTGGCGAATCTGGGTCTCCTGGCATTTTTTTTCATCTATGCCATCGCGTTCACCTGGGCGTTCGACCGCATGTTTGGTCTTCCAGAGTCTGCCGCGAAGCACCGTGAGGCCTGAGCTTGCCGTAAGTGGCCTTGAGCCAAAGGCACAAGAACTTTTCGCGGCGGCTCTTGACAACCACCCATTCCAGAGTCCCGCGCCCTTCGGGAAGTTAGTTGGTGATCTGGCTGGCGACGATTACCTTGACCGGTCGACGAAAACTATCCTGACCGGTTGGACGCCACCACCACAAAGCGCGGCACGCGTAAGGTGTGCGTTCGGGTAGTCGACGTGTTTGGCTTCAAGGCCGAAGTCGTCACCAGCACGGCGGCCGCGTCGCTGCAGAAGCGGCTGATCTAATAGACAAATAGGGTCTCAGCCCTTTATGAACGGGAGAAGTCAGCTATTATTGTCATAGCAATGGCTGTACGGAAGCGTTGAACTTATTCGCCAGCCGAGCGCGCCAGTTTGTCCCTTTGCCAGTACACCTCGCTACCGCCGTTCATGCGGTTGAGGTCGGGCAGGTTCTGTATCTGGGCCGATTGTCGCTCACTATTTCATAGCAAACGCCAATCGGACATCATTGGGCGCTGAGCAGTTACACATAATCAGGTTAAATCTGGTTATAGCCCACGTGTAATATGCATAGTGTGCTATGTAGTTAATAGCATATATCGATTCATGCGGGTGTCTTGTCTGGCTGCAATTTGGCGTCGGCATGTACCTTGGCGAAGGTCAGGATTACTTCACGGATGATCTTGCGCTGGGGCACCGGCAGCTTGAGAAAAGCCTCGAAAATGTCCCGGTCCTGGTAGCCAATGCCGCTGTCCCAGCGGGCGCGTCGCTGCTCCACCTTACGCTGCACCTCGTCACCGAAGCCAAGCTGTTGCGGA
>JAHFQQ010000016.1 GCA_023259235.1 Polaromonas sp.
TTTTTCCAGCTTCTTCTGGGACGAGGACGAAATCAATGCCCGCCTGGTCAAGATCATGAAGGGCGCTTTCGCCGCGGTCTGGCAGGTGGCTCAGGAAAACAAGGTCAGCCTGCGCACTGCCGCATTTATCGTAGCCTGCACGCGCATCCTGCATACCCGCGAGTTGCGCGGTCTTTATCCGTGATCAAGAGGAGCCCGGCCTGGCCTGCGCTTCGCAGACAGAAGGCAGACTGACCGGACGCTTCGCGGCTTATTGCAGGGTTTCCTTGACGCCCGGAAGCAGCGGCAGGGGCACCACATCAAGGCCCTCGTCCAGCAGGTCCAGGACTTCGCGCACATCGGCCTGACCGCGAATGCTGCGCCGCTCGATCTCACCGTAATGCATGCGGCGCGCCTCAAGGGCAAAGCGCTCCCCGACATCTTCGGCGTTGGCCACCACATGGCGCAACGCCTTGAGAAAAGCAGCCTGCCCGGCCGGACCGGCCCCTGTTGACACATCCAGCACGGCGTCCGTACTGCGCGCTCCGGCATTTTCCAGCGCCGTGTTCACGCTCGCGGCGCCGCGGGCCTGAGCCCCACCCTGATCGGCGCCGAAATTGAGCCGCGGCGCGCTGGGCAGTTTGTGAATACCCTTGTCGCCGCACAAGGGGCATTCAATCAGGCCACTCACAAGCTGCGCCTGAAAGTCATCTTCAGACGCAAACCAGCCTTCAAACGAATGCTGCTGCGCGCACCGGAGGTTCAGGACTTTCATGAGGTCATTATCGCGGAGCTACGCAAGCGTCGCTTCTTGCCAATCGAGCATCCACTTGCCTGACAACACGTTCTGCAGCCACAGCATTCCCGCCAGCGTCTTCGCATCGGAAATCTGGCCACTGGTACACCAGCCCAAAACCTCGGCGGGAGTGGCCGTGAACACGTCCAGAAATTCACCCACGTCCAACTTGCGTTCGCCCAGAGTCAGCCCGCGTGCGAACCAGATGTCGATAAATTCAGTCGAATAGGAAATAGCTGGATGCAAAACTCCGGCCCGTGCCCAGAAGCGTGCTGTGTAGCCGGTTTCCTCGCGCAGTTCGCGCTGTGCACAGCCCAGCGACACCTCGCCCGGATCAAGCTTGCCAGCTGGAAATTCCGGCATGACAGCGTCCACCGGATAACGAAATTGGCGCTCAAGCACCAGTTGGCCATCGTCGAGTTGCGCAACAATCATCACCGCACCGGGATGAACAATATATTCACGAACAGCCCGGGTGCCATCAGGTAGCCTTACGGCATCCTGGCGCGCGTGAAGAAAGTGTCCGTTGAAGACTTCCGCGGAACTGATTCTGGTCTCTGTAAGATGGGCATCGACCATGCCTTCCTGATCTGGACGTTGTGCGGAAATCATGCGTGATCCTTGAAAAGGCATCGATGGGTGAAACCGGGAAGAGAAACCATCAAGTATCAGACAACCGGCCAAGCCAGCATGGTTCGAGTCATGCTGCGGATCTAGCTCCCCAGAGACCGGACGATGCTTCGGATCGATTGCGTACACAGGGTAATCAAGCCGCCTGGCACAATGCCCAGAATCAGGATCAGCGCACCGTTGATCGCCAGCACGACCTTGGCATCCGCTGGGGCCGAAATCGGCTGCATATTGAGGCCCTGGAGCTTGTCAAAGTACATCACCTTGACAACCCGCAGGTAATAGAAGGCACCAATCAGCGCCATGATCACAGCAAAAACGACCAGCACCACATAACTGGTCTTTTCTGACGTCATCAGTGCCTGCAAAACACCCAGCTTTGCATAAAATCCCACCAGTGGCGGCAATCCGGCCAGGGAGAACATGCTAATCGCCATGACGCCAGCGTAGAGCGGGCTGCGCTGATTCAAGCCGGCCAGATCGGATATTTCTTCAGACTCGTATCCGGCACGGGCCAGAAGAATGATGATCCCGAATGCGCTCAGTGTGGTAAGCACATAAGTCACGGCGTAAAACATGGCAGCGCCATACGCCGATTCGGTATTCATCTGGTTGCCATTGATCACTCCGGCCAGCATACCGAGCAGCAAAAAACCCATTTGCGAAATAGTCGAGAAGGCCAGCATCCGTTTGAGGTTGGATTGAGCGATCGCTGCCAGGTTGCCAACCAGCAGCGAGCCGATGGCCATCAAGGCGAGCATCTGCTGCCAGTCAATGGCCAGGGGCAACAGGCCCTCCACCAGCAAACGAATGAGAATGGCAAATGCGGCAAGCTGCGGTGCGCCGCCGACCAGCAGGGTCACCGCCGTGGGCGCACCCTCATACACGTCGGGTAACCACATGTGAAAAGGCACTGCGCCCAGCTTGAAGGCCAGACCTGCCACGATAAACACCAAACCGAATATCAGTACCTGGTGGTTGACCTGACGGCTGGCAATCGCGTTGAATACTTCGTTCAGGTCCAGTGATCCAGTCGCACCATACAGCATCGACATTCCATATAGAAGGAAACCCGACGCCAATGCACCCAGCACAAAGTACTTCATCGCCGCTTCCGTCGCCGTTGCATGGTCCCGCCGCAATGCCACCAGCGCGTAGCTCGAAAGCGTAAACAGTTCCAGGCCCATGTAGATGACAAGGAAATTGTGGCCTGAAATCATGACAAACATGCCCAGCAGTCCGAACAAGCTGAGCGTGAAAAATTCACCGCCACGCAGCATTTGGCGATCCGCGGCGTAAGGCCGGCCATAGACCAGCGTAGCCATCAGGGCGATACTGGCAAAGCATTTGAGCCAACTGCCCATGGGGTCGCTGACCACCATGTTGCCGAAACCATAGAGCGTTTGACCGCCCAGCGCAAACAAGGCCTCCATGGCTGCCAGCACAACCAGCGTCAGCAGCGTCAGGACATAGGTGCCGGTACGGCGTGGCGAATTGATCCCGAGATCGACCAGCGCAATCACGCTGGCCATGATCAAAAGGATAATTTCGGGATAAACCACGATCCAACTGAGCTTGTCAATCATCTGGAATTCTTTGAGTAAATAACTTAATTGAGCTTCGATACAGCAACGTGCCGGAGCAGGTCCGCCACCGACGTGTCCATCACATCGGTAAAGGGCTTCGGATAAATACCCATAAACAGCACTGCGATCGCCAGCAAGGCCAGCATCAGGAATTCACGGTTGTTGATATCCTTCAGTGCCTTGACTTCTTGATTGGCAACCGGTCCGAGATACACGCGCTTGAACATCCACAGCGTATAGGAAGCCCCGGTAATTAGCGTGGTCGCTGCAGCGGTGCCGATCCAGAAGCTGGATTTGACCGACGCCAGAATCACCATCCATTCGCCGACAAAACCGGCGGTGCCAGGCAAACCGGCATTGGCCATGAAAAACAGCAAGGCAAAGGCGGTAAACCTGGGCATGGTGTTGATCACCCCGCCATAGCTTGAAATTTCCCGGGAGTGAACGCGGTCATACAGGACGCCAATGCACAGGAACATGGCACCTGACACAAAACCGTGAGCGATCATCTGGACAATGCCGCCGGAAACACCCAGGTCGCTGAACAGGAAAAACCCCAGCGTTACAAAACCCATGTGAACCACAGATGAATAGGCGACCAGTTTTTTCATATCCCGCTGCACCAGCGACACCAACGCTACGTAAATGATGGCAGTAAGGGACAAGCCGATCACCAACCAGGTCCATTCATGCGAGGCATCCGGTGTGATCGGCAGGGAAAACCGCAAAAAACCATAAGCACCCAGCTTGAGCATGATGGATGCCAGCACCACGGATCCGCCAGTGGGTGCTTCCACATGCGCGTCCGGCAACCAAGTGTGGACCGGCCACATTGGCACCTTGACGGCAAAGGCGGCAAAAAAGGCGAAAAACAGCAGTGTCTGCGCCCCGCCGCGCAGCGGCAAGTTGTGCCAGGTGAGAATGTCGAAGCTGCCACCCGACTTGGTGTAAAGAAACATCAGCGCGACCAGCAGCAGCAGTGATCCGAGCAGTGTGTACAGAAAAAACTTGAGCGCCGCGTAGATCTTTCTGGGACCACCCCAAATACCGATCAGCAGGTACATGGGGATCAGCGTAGCCTCAAAGAACACATAGAACAGCATGCCATCGAGCGCCGCAAAAACGCCGATCTGCAGACCGCTGAGCATCATTACGGCGGCCATGTACTGGTTGACACGCGACGTGATGGATTCCCAGCTGGCGATGACCACTACCACGTTGATGAATGCGGTCAGCAGCACGAGCCACAGCGAAATGCCGTCGATGCCCAGATGGTAATTGACATTGATACGCTCAATCCACGGGCTGTTTTCGACGAATTGCATGGTCGAAGTGCCAAGCTGGAAACCGCTGTACAACGGCAAGGTCACGAGCAAACTGATCACGGCCCCGACCAGCGCGATCCAGCGTACGCCGCGCGCCTGATCATCGCGACCGAGCAGCAGCAAAACGGCGCCGAAGACAATCGGTGTCCAGATGGCAAGGCTTAACAAACCCATTCTTGTTCTTCCTTATTCTTATTGATTGAACCAGACGAAATACGTCATCAATACAAATACACCGATGATCATGCCGAACGCATAGTGATAAATATAGCCCGACTGCACCCTGCGCACCATGCCCGACACCCATCCGACCACCTTCCAGGATCCATTGACCATTGCTCCATCGATGAGCCCCTCGTCGCCGCCCTTCCACAGGCCCATGCCCAACGCCCGCGCGCCACGTGCCAGCACGTTTTCGTTGAACCAGTCGAGGTAGTACTTGTTTTCAAGCAGGGTGTAAATCGGCTGCACCTTGCGCTTGATCGTCGCTGGCAAGGCGGGGTTGACCATGTACATGTAGTACGCCAGCACCGATCCCGACAGCGCGAGCCAGAATGGAGCCGCGGTCAGTCCATGCAGGGCCATTTGAACCGGCCCATGAAACGCCCTGGCCAGTTCTTCCATCGCTGGATGCCGCTCCAGATTGAAAAAAATTGCACCCTTGAAGAGGTCGCCAAACAGCATCGGCTGGATCGTCATGAAACCTATCACCACCGATGGAATGGCAAGCAAAATCAGCGGAACGGTCACAACCCACGGAGATTCATGCGGCTTGTGATGCTCATGATGGCGAGCATGATCGTCATGGTGGGCTTCCGGATTCTGGTCATAACGCTCCTTGCCATGAAAGACCATGAAGTAAAGTCGAAATGAATAGAAAGCCGTGACAAAAACACCTGCCAGCACCGCGAAATAGGCGAAGCCGCTACCCCAGAGGTGGCTCGCACTTACCGCTTCAATAATGCTGTCTTTCGAATAAAAACCGGCAAATAGAGGCGTGCCAACCAGGGCCAGGGAACCCAGCAGAAAGGTGATCCAGGTGATCGGCATGTACTTGCGCACGCCGCCCATCCATCGGATGTCCTGGTTGTGGTGCATGCCCATAATGACCGATCCGGCCGCCAGGAACAGCAACGCCTTGAAGAATGCATGCGTCATCAGGTGAAACACCGCCACGGAATAAGCCGAGGCGCCGAGCGCCACCGTCATGTAGCCCAGCTGCGACAAGGTGGAATACGCAATCACCCGCTTGATGTCGTTCTGGATGATGCCGACAAATCCCATGAACAGCGCCGTGATACCGCCGATCACCATGATGAAGCTCAGCGCGGTATCGCTTAGTTCAAACAGCGGGGACATGCGCGCCACCATGAAAATGCCGGCTGTCACCATGGTCGCCGCATGAATCAAGGCCGAGATCGGAGTCGGGCCTTCCATGGAGTCAGGCAGCCAAACGTGCAAGGGGAACTGGGCCGACTTGCCCATGGCACCGACGAAAAGGCAGATGCAGATCACCGTGATCAACATCCAGCCAGTACCCGGGAACGTCACTGCGGAAAGCTCACCCGCCTTGGCGAAGGTCTCGCCATAGTTGAGCGTGCCCGTATAGGCAGCGATCAGCGCAATACCCAGGATGAAGCCGAAGTCACCAATACGATTGACCAGAAAAGCCTTCAAGTTGGCAAACACCGCGCTGGGTTTGCTGAACCAGAAGCCGATCAGCAAATAAGACACCAGGCCCACCGCTTCCCAGCCAAAGAACAGTTGCAGGAAATTGTTGCTCATCACCAGCATCAGCATGGCGAAGGTAAACAGCGCAATATAGGCAAAGAAGCGGTTGTAGCCCTCGTCTTCCTCCATGTAACCAATGGTGTAAATATGCACCATGAGAGAGACAAAAGTCACCACGCACATCATCATGGCTGTCAGGCCATCGACCAGAAAGCCGATTTCCATTTTTAGACCGCCCACGGTCATCCAGGTATAAAGCGTTTCATTGAAGCGTGCGCCATCAACCACGACGCTGCGCAGGATCATGGCCGATACGATGAATGCCACCAATACGCCGAGGATGGTAACGGTGTGCGACAGCCTGCGACCGATCCAGTTGCCGCCGAGGGCAGTTCCGAAAATACCTGCCAAAAGTGCACCGGCCAGTGGTGCCAGCGGAACTGCCAGCAAAGTCGATGCTGAAAGGGCTTGACTCATTTTTTGTTAACCCCGGAGCGTGTTGAGTTCGTCAACGTTGATGCTGGACTTGTTTCGGAACAGCAGCACCAGTATGGCCAGTCCGATGGCGGATTCCGCTGCGGCAACCGTCAGTATGAAAAACACGAAAATCTGGCCAGCCATATCGTTCAGGTAATAGGAAAATGCAACGAAATTCATGTTGACTGCAAGCAGCATGAGCTCGATCGCCATCAGCAACACAATCAGGTTCTTGCGGTTCAGGAAGATGCCGATGATCGACAGCGAAAAAAGCATGGCACCGAGCGAAAGAAAATGCCCCAGCGATAGCGTCATGATTTGTTTTCCTCGGTAGGACTCGCTGCAACGGGCGCTGCAACCACTGATTCCATCTTGACCAGACTCATCCGGTCTTGCCACTTGACCCTTACCTGATCAGCCACATTGACGCGTTTGGAATCCTTGCGCTCGCGCAAAGTCAGCGCAATGGCGGCAATGATGGCCACCAGCAGGATCACCGCCGCAATTTCCAGCGGATAGAGGTACTCCGAATACAGAAGCTTGCCCAGCTCCTTGGTATTGGATACCTGGGCAACAAGCTGGCCAGGCACTACCGGAACCTGCGCTGCTCTGGGCGGCTCACGGAATCCGCCCATCAGCACATAGGACATTTCCAGCGCAATGATGGCGCCCACCGTGCCCGCAAGCGGAAAATGTTTCCAGAAACCCTTGCGCACACTGTCCTGATTAATATCAAGCATCATGATCACAAAGAGAAACAGGACCATCACCGCACCTACATAAACGAGCACCAGCGCGATCGCCAGAAACTCGGCCTTGAGCAGCATCCAGACAGCCGACGCCTGGAAAAATGCAAGCACCAGATAGAGGACGGCATGCGCAGGATTGCGCGCGGTAATCACCCGGAACGCGGCGAAAAGCAGCAGCGCCGCAAAGACATAAAAAAGACCCGTTTTAGCGTCCATGTTTTTTTGATTTCTTTCTTGGGGCTGCTTGGTGCGCGCTAACGTTCAACGATACTTGGCGTCTGCTGCCCGATTGGCGGCAATTTCCGCCTCATAGCGATCGCCCACTGCCAGCAGCATTTCCTTGGTGAAATAGAGGTCGCCCCGCTTTTCACCGTGATATTCCAGAATATTGGTCTCGACGATCGAATCGACCGGGCAGCTCTCTTCACAAAATCCGCAAAAAATGCATTTGGTCAAATCAATGTCATAGCGCGAGGTACGGCGGCTGCCATCCGCGCGCTCAACCGATTCGATCGTAATTGCCAGCGCTGGACAAACTGCTTCACACAGCTTGCACGCAATGCAGCGCTCTTCACCGTTTTCATAGCGACGCAATGCGTGCAAGCCGCGAAACCGGGGTGACAAAGGCGTTTTTTCTTCCGGAAACTGGACTGTCACCTTGCGGCGGAACGCATACCGGCCGGTTAGCGCCAAGCCCTTGAATAACTCGATCAGCAAAAAACCCTGAAGAAAGTCCTTGATGGAAAAGGCCGTGGGCTTTCGGGTTTCGGTGTTTGAAGACATGATTGAACCCTCCTACTTCCAGATGTTGAAGGAAGTTTGCATCCAGGCACCCACCACAATCAGCCAGATGAGCGTGACCGGAATAAACACTTTCCAGCCCAGACGCATGATCTGGTCATAGCGAAAGCGGGGAAATGTGGCTCGTTCCCAGATGAACAGGCTGACCACCGCGCACGTCTTGATGCCCAGCCAAACCCAGCCGGGAATCCAGTTCAGCAAGGCACTGTCCACGGGCGGCAGCCAACCGCCCAGGAACATGATGGTCGCCATAATCGACACCAGCCACATGTTCGCGTACTCGGCCAGGTAAAACATGGCGTAGGACATGCCGGAATACTCGACCATATGTCCGGCCACGATTTCCGATTCGCCCTCCACCACATCAAACGGGTGGCGATTGGTTTCAGCAAAGCCTGAAATGACATACACGACAAAGATTGGCAATAGTGCAAGCCAGTTCCAGGACAGGAAGTTCAAGCCCATTTGCGCAAAATAGCCCTTGCCCTGTCCGGTGACGATATCGGTCATGTTCATGCTGGCTGACACCATCAACACCACCACCAGACAAAAGCCCATGGCGATTTCGTAGCTCACCATTTGCGCCGAGGCACGCATTGCACCCAGAAATGAGTACTTCGAGTTCGACGCCCAGCCTGCGATCACCACGCCATAGACCTCCATGGAAGTGATGGCCATGACGAACAGCAATCCGGCATTGATATTGGCGAGTGCCACGTCCGGCCCGAAGGGAATCACGGCCCATGCCGCCATGGCCGGCATGATGGTCAATACAGGGCCTATCAAAAAGAGCCCTTTGCTCGCAGTGGATGGAATCAGGATTTCCTTGGTCAACAGCTTCAGCGCATCCGCGATGGGCTGCAACAATCCCCATGGGCCGACCCGATTGGGCCCCTTTCGCACTTGCATCCATCCAAGAAATTTGCGTTCCCATAGCGTCAGATAGGCAACGGCGCCCATTAGCGGCAAGACCAGAACCACAATTTTTATGAGTGTCCAGATCACCGGCCAGGCAGCATTGGTCCACCAAGGCGCCAAAACCAGCCCGAGGCCGGCGTTGTAGAACATGTCAATCATGTCAACGTCTCCTGAGCAGTGTGCGGCCATGCCCCAGCGCGCGCGTCAGCCGTTAACTGCAGCGCCGTCGCGCGGCGCACGATGCCATCAAGCTGATAAATTCCTGCAACAACGGGCTCCAGCGGGCAGGCTGACAGATCCACATCAACCTGGCAGGCATTGCTCATGCGCTCTGCCGGGACCCAAGCCGGTACCTCGGCGTTATTCAGGTGCATGTGGTCCAGCACTTCCTGCGAAGACTCAAACGCGAATCCCGGCAATTTCAGCATATTGGCCAGAACACGCAAAACTTTCCACGCCGGGCGCGTTTCGCCCAGCGGCCTGACCACTGCATGAAAGCTCTGCACCCGCCCTTCGGCATTCACGAACGTCCCCGAGGTTTCCGTGAACGGAGCAATTGGCAACAATACATCACTGAATTCCATATTGGCCTTGAAGGGGCTCAAGGTCACGACCATCTCGCACCGTGCCAGCGCCTCGGCTGAGGCGGCTCCCGCCACCGAATCGAACTCGGGTTCGTTATTGAGTAAAAATGCGGCCTTGAGGCCACCGCCCAGCATCTGTCCGGCGTTCAAGCCGCCTTCTCCCGGCAAGGCTCCCGCAAGTTGCGCGCCCACGGTATTAGCCGCTTCCGTAAGGTAACCAACCGTGGCGCCCGTCTGTTCACCAATCCAGTTGGCCAGTGACAGCAGGCTCGATGCCTGCGCATGGTGGGCTGCGGCGTTCCCTAACAGGATGGCCTTGCGCTCCCCGCCCAGCAAGGACTTCGCTATGGCCTGCGCAAGCACTGTTGCGGTTCCAGACGCAGGAGCCGCAATATTTTTTTCGCCCCCTACTGCAACGGCAATATCTGCCAGTGCTTGAGTCCAATGCGCGGCTGGCGCCTGCAAGGTATTGAGAACCGGCATCGCCCAGTCCGCCTCCTGCGCATTGACAGCGTTGACGACGCAGCCCAGCCGTGCGGCTTGCCGAATGCGCTGGGCAAACAACGGGTGGTCCTTGCGCAAATTCGAACCCACGACCAGTACGCGTTGCAGTTGCGACAAGGCGGCAATCGTGGTGCCCAGATAACGGGCGCCAGGCGCATATGCAAATTCTGCGTTGCGCAGACGATAGTCAATGTTTTCGCTGCCAATACCGCGCATCAAGGCACCCGCAAGGTAGAGTTCTTCCAGGGTGCCGTGAGGACTCACCAAGGCGCCAACGGCGCCGGCACCATGGTCGGCCTTGATCTGCTGCAGCCCGTTGGCCACATATTCCAGTGCTGTCTGCCAATCAACCACTCTCCACTCACCATGGTGTTTGATCATCGGATCAGTTAGGCGTTCTTCGCTATTGAGTGCCTCATAAGAAAACCGGTCGCGGTCAGCAATCCAGCATTCATTGACGTCTTCATTTTCTAGCGGGACCACGCGCATGACCTTGTTGTTCTTGACTTGAACAATCAGGTTGGCACCGGTCGAGTCGTGCGGACTGACTGATTTGCGACGCGACAGCTCCCAGGTGCGGGCGCTGTAGCGGAAGGGCTTGCTGGTCAGCGCACCCACCGGACAAATGTCGATCATGTTGCCCGACAACTCGGAGTCCACTGTCATGCCGACAAACGCTTCAATCTCGGCGTGCTCACCGCGGTGCGACATGCCGAGCTCCATCACGCCAGCCATTTCCTGACCAAAACGTATGCAGCGGGTGCAGTGAATGCAGCGGGTCATCTCTTCCATTGAGATGAGTGGGCCGACATCCTTGTGGAACACCACGCGCTTTTCTTCTTCGTAGCGGGATCCGCTGGCACCATAGCCGACTGCGAGATCCTGCAACTGACATTCGCCGCCCTGATCGCAAATGGGGCAGTCCAGCGGATGATTGATCAGCAGGAACTCCATCACGCCCTTCTGGGCCTTGATGGCTTTGTTGCTCTTGGTATGCACGACCATGCCTTGCGTCACTGGCGTGGCACATGCGGGCATGGGCTTGGGTGCCTTTTCCACCTCAACCAGACACATGCGGCAATTCGCCGCGATGCTCAGCTTCTTGTGGTAACAGAAATGCGGAATGTAGGTGCCGGCCTTTTCCGCTGCATGCATCACGGTACTGCCTTCGGACACTTCCACTTTTTGACCGTCGAGTTCAATTTCAATCATGGGATTAAGCGCTCCGCGCTTCGGTGCTCGCCCTCTCCCTTTGGGAGAGGGTCGGGATGGGGGCGTTTCCGGCAACCGTCGGTTTCATCAATGCCTCAAACTCATGACGGAAATGCTTGATCATGGCACGCACCGGCATGGCGGCAGCATCACCCAGCGCGCAAATGGTGTGCCCCTGGATGTTATCGGCTACGGAGTTGAGCAAGTCCAGATCGCTCGGTCGGCCCTGACCTTTGTGGATGCGGTCTATGACACGCCACATCCACCCGGTGCCTTCACGACAAGGCGTGCATTGGCCGCAGGATTCGTGCATGTAAAAGTAGGACAGGCGCTTGAGCGACTCCACCATGCAGCGGCTGTCATCCATCACGATCACGGCACCGGAGCCGAGCATGGAACCGGCCTTGGCAATCGAGTCGTAGTCCATGGTGCATTCCATCATGATGGCTGCCGGCAGCACTGGCGAAGACGAGCCACCGGGAATGACTGCCTTGAGCGTGTGGCCCTTGCGCACGCCACCCGCCAGCTCGAGCAGCTTGGGGAAGGGGGTGCCCATCGGCACCTCATAATTGCCAGGCAGCTCAACGTCGCCGGACACCGAATAAATCTTGGTCCCACCGTTGTTCGGCTTTCCGCACTCCAGGTAAGCCTGACTGCCATGGCGAATGATCCACGGAACCGCTGCAAAGGTTTCGGTATTGTTGATGGTTGTGGGCTTGCCGTACAAGCCAAAACTGGCAGGAAACGGCGGCTTGAAGCGCGGCTGGCCCTTCTTTCCTTCCAGTGATTCGAGCAGCCCGGTTTCCTCGCCACAAATATAGGCGCCAAAGCCGTGCGCGGCATGGAGCTGAAACTTGAAGCTGCTGCCCAGGATCGCGTCACCAAGCAGACCGGCGGCGCGCGCCTCCTCAATGGCTTCCTCAAAACGCAGGTAGGCCGTGAAGATTTCGCCGTGAATGTAGTTATAGCCCACGCTGATGCCCATCGCATACGCGGCAATCACCATGCCCTCGATCACGCTGTGCGGGTTGTACATCAGGATATCCCGGTCCTTGCAGGTACCCGGTTCGCCTTCGTCCGAATTGCATACGAGGTACTTCTGACCCGGAAACTGGCGCGGCATGAAGCTCCACTTCAACCCCGTCGGGAAGCCCGCGCCTCCACGACCACGCAGGCCGCTTGCCTTGACTTCGGCAGTCACCTGATCAGGCGTCATTGCTGCGGCATTTGCGTTGCCTGCCGTTTGATTGCCATCCAAGCCCAAAATCCTGCGCAAGGCCTGATAGCCGCCGCGCGCCTCATAGTCCTTGAGGCGCCAGTTGCTGCCGTCCAGGCCAGCAAATATTTGTGGACTGATGTGTCGACCGTGAAAACAGGTTTCCACGCCCGTAGCCGCGAATTGCGCGAGCACGCGCTGCGCCTCAGCGCGGTTATTCTGGCTGGATGCGAGCGTCATGATTGCTTTGCCTCGGCAGATTGAAGACCTTCTATGAGCTGGTCCAGTTTTTCGTTGCTCATGGAACTGCACATCGTGATGTCGTTCACCAGCATCACCGGCGCATCCGCGCAGGCTCCCAGACACTCGGACTGCTGCAGGGTAAACATGCCATCCGCACTGGTCTGCCCCATGACAATGCCGAGTTTTTGTTCCAGATAGGTCAGCGCCCGCACGCCATCACGCAATTTGCAAGGAAGGTTGGTGCACACATTGAGCTTGTATTTGCCCACCGGCTGCTGGTTGTACATGTTGTAGAACGTGGTGATTTCGTGCACGGCGATCCGCGGCATGCCCAGATAGTCAGCCACCAGCTTCTCGCTCTCGATACCGACAAAGCCTTGTTGCTGCTGCACGATGGCAAGGCAGGCCATTACGGCCGACTGCTTCTGGTCCGCGGGATATTTGGCAATTTCACGGTCAAAAAGCGCTTTGGTTTGTTCAGAAATCATGGAAGACGTCATGGGGGTCCTCATGCAATTTAGCGGTCAATTTCACCGAACACGATATCCAGCGTGCCAATGATCGCGACAACGTCGGCAATCATGTGGCCACGCGCCATCTCGTCCATGGCTGCCAGGTGTACAAAACCGGGCGGACGAATTTTCAGGCGGTAAGGCTTGTTGGCGCCATCGCTGATGATGTAAATGCCGAACTCACCCTTGGGATGCTCGACTGCGGCATAGGCCTCGCCCTCGGGTACATGGAATCCTTCGGTGAAGAGCTTGAAATGATGAATCAGGTCTTCCATGTTCGTCTTCATGGATTCGCGGTTTGGCGGTGCAACCTTGTTATTGCTGGTAATTACCGGGCCGGGGTTGGCGCGCAGCCAGGCAATGCACTGCTGGATGATGTGATTGGACTGCTTCATCTCCTCCATGCGCACCAGGTAGCGGTCATACACGTCACCGGTTTTGCCAACCGGAATATCAAAGTCAAGACGGTCATACACCTCATAAGGTTGCTTCTTGCGCAAATCCCAGGCAATGCCGGAACCCCGCAGCATGGCGCCGGAAAATCCCAGGTTCAACGCTCGCTCGGGAGTGACGATCCCGATATTGACTGTCCGCTGCTTCCAGATGCGATTGTCAGTCAGCAAAGTGTGGTACTCCTCCAGACAGGTCGGAAAACGCTGCGTGAAGTCGTCTATGAAGTCCAGCAGGGAGCCCTGGCGGTTGCGATTGAGTTCGGCCACGCCCCTGGCATTGCGAACGCGGCTTGCCTTGTACTGAGGCATGGTGTCGGGCAGATCGCGATACACGCCGCCGGGACGGAAATAAGCCGCGTGCATGCGGGCGCCACTGGCCGCCTCGTACATGTCGAACAGGTCTTCGCGCTCGCGGAAGGTGTAGATCAGGATGGTCGAGCTGCCGCAGTCATTGCCGTGCGAGCCCAGCCACATCAAGTGGTTGAGCAGCCGGGTAATTTCAGCAAACATCACACGGATGTACTGTGCCCGTATCGGCACCTCAATCCCAAGCAATTTTTCAATCGCCAGGCAGTACGCGTGCTCGTTGCACATCATGGAGACGTAATCCAGGCGATCCATGTAGGGCAGGGACTGCAGGTAGGTCTTGCTCTCCGCCAACTTTTCGGTGGCACGGTGCAACAAGCCAATGTGCGGATCAGCGCGCTGGATGACCTCGCCGTCGAGTTCCAGCACCAGACGCAACACACCGTGCGCCGCGGGATGCTGCGGCCCGAAGTTGAGGGTGTAGTTCTTTATTTCAGCCATGCATCGAACCGCTTATTGCAGGCCCCCATAGTTGTCTTCCCGGATGACGCGCGGGGTAATTTCGCGCAACTCTATCGTGACCGGCTGGTAAATAACACGCGCCTGTTCTGCGTCATAGCGCATCTCCACCTCTCCATTGGTTGGAAAATCCTTCCGGAAAGGGTGACCGATGAAACCGTAGTCCGTCAAAATCCGGCGTAAATCCGTGTGCCCTTCAAACACGACGCCAAACAGATCGAAAGCCTCGCGCTCGAACCAGTTGGCGGAATTCCAGATATCAGTCACTGACATCAACACAGGCAAGGAGTCATCCGGCGCAAACACTTTCAAGCGCACGCGCTGGTTCAGGCTGACAGACAGCAACTGACTGACCACGCAAAAACGCGGGCCCTCGTAGGCTCCCGCGTTGTACTCGGAATAGTCCACGCCGCACAGGTCCATGAGTTGCTCGAACCGGCAGCCTGGCGCATCGCGCAAAGCCAGCGCCGCGGCATGGTAATTTTCTGCCGACACCAGCACCTTGAGTTCACCGTGATCAATGGAAATGCGCCTGATCTTGTCACCCAAGGCAGCCACCACGGCATCGCGGGTGGTTTCGGCAGACACGGAAAATGTCGTCATGGCCTTCCCTTCATAGCCGGGCAATGGTTTCGGTGCGGCGAATCTTTTGCTGCAGCTGCAAAATGCCATAGATCAGCGCCTCGGCCGTTGGCGGACAACCAGGTACATACACATCCACCGGAACAATGCGGTCGCAGCCACGCACCACCGAGTAGCTGTAGTGGTAGTAGCCGCCACCGTTGGCGCAGGAGCCCATGGAGATCACCCAGCGCGGCTCGGACATCTGGTCATAAACCTTGCGTAATGCCGGCGCCATCTTGTTGCACAGCGTACCGGCAACAATCATCAAATCGGACTGGCGCGGACTGGCCCGGAATACTTCCGAGCCAAACCGGCTCAAATCGTAGCGCGCCGCCGCCGCGTGCATCATCTCGACCGCGCAGCAAGCCAGACCAAAGGTCATGGGCCAGATGGAGCCGGTCTTGGCCCAGTTCATCACCGAGTCATAACTGGTGGTGACGAAGCCTTCCTTCAAAACGCCTTCAATCATTGTCTTACTCCCAATCAAGGGCACCTTTTTTCCATTCGTAGATAAAACCCACGACAAGAATGCCAAGAAAAACCATGGCCGCCCAGAAACCGACCGCACCAATTTCCTTGAGCGAAACAGCCCAAGGGAACAGGAAGGCAATTTCCAGATCGAAAAGGATGAACAGTATTGCTACGAGGTAATAGCGGACGTCGAACTTCATCCGGGCGTCTTCAAACGCCTCGAAACCGCACTCGTAGGGAGAATTTTTTGCTGCATCAGGCCGATTCGGACCTAATATGTAGCCCAGCACCTGCGGCACCACGCCGATTGCAATACCGACCAGGATAAACAGGAGGACGGGGAGGTATTGATCGAGGTTCATGTTGAGTTCAACTTCTGGCAGGTTGCCCGTGCCATTCGTCTCGGCAGCCTGCAACACAGTTTGCGGTTCGAACCGACAGTTCCGCTGCCGGCATTTGTCCAATCTGGTGCGGACGGCGAGACTCGAACTCGCACAGCTTTCGCCACTACCCCCTCAAGATAGCGTGTCTACCAATTTCACCACGTCCGCGGTGACCAACTGTCCAGATGCCACGAGGGAAAACCTTGCGATTTCTGGCTTTCTGGACAGATTAGAGTTTACCCTGAAACACCCCCCGATTCCGTGAGAGGAAGAGTGAATCAACAGGTTATTTCGTCGGGATTTGGGCCGCACCCGATGCCGCAGGCGCAGGTGGTGTGGGCGCAGTAGCGCTACCCGTAGCCGGTGCCGTAGTTACCGGAATCTGAGCCGCGCCGGAAGCGGCCGATGCCGCAGCGCCGGGTGTGGGCGCCGTGACTGCGACACCTTCCAGCACACTGGAACTGGTGCGTGGTTGCGCATTGCCGTAGTACGCCAGCAGCAAGGTGCACGCAAAAAATACCGCGGCCAGGATACCGGTAGTACGCGAAAGAAAGTTGGCGCTGCCGCTGGCACCAAACAGGCTGCCCGAGCTGCCACTGCCAAACGCCGCCCCCATGTCAGCGCCTTTGCCATGCTGGACCAGAATCAGGCCAATCATGACCAGTGCCGAAAGCATTTGCAATGCGAGGATAACGGTTAGTAAAGCATTCATGAGTACTCCTAATTTAATAGCGTTCTGCGCCTTTTATACCTGGGCTGCAGCAATAATTGTCAAGAAATCATGGGCCTTGAGCGAGGCGCCGCCAATCAGACCGCCATCAATGTCGGGTTGTGCCAGCAGTGAAGCCGCATTGGCCGCATTCATGCTGCCGCCATACAGAATCTTCACCCGCGCGAACAGGTCTGTGACGGCTTCGAGCCCGGCCCGCAAAACGGCATGAACCGCCTGGGCTTGCGGCGGCGAAGCCGACCTGCCGGTACCAATGGCCCACACCGGCTCATAGGCCAGTACGATCTCACTGATGCGGTGCCCGTTGGCGCTGATCACTGCCGCCAGCTGGCGCTTGATCACTTCTTCGGTATGACCCGCTTCGCGTTCGATCAGCGTCTCGCCAATGCAGACAATCGGAGTCATGCCGGATGCCAGCACGGCCCCGGCTTTTTCGGCTACCAGCGCATCAGTTTCAAAGTGGTACTGACGCCGCTCGGAATGGCCGACGATCACGTAACGGCAGCCCAGGTCCTTGAGCATGGCCGCGCTGACCTCGCCGGTATAGGCACCCGCGTCATGCGCCGAAACATCTTGCGCGCCCAGTTCAATGCCGGACAGGGCGGGTTGGCTCGCCTTCAGCGCTTGAACCTGTGCCAGATAGGGCGCGGGCACGCACACGGCAACATCGCAATGCAAACTGCCAGCCGGCACCCGCTCCAGCCCCTGACCGAGCGCAAGCAGCAAGGCCTCATTGGCTGTCAGGCTGCCGTTCATCTTCCAGTTTCCTGCGATCAGCTTTTTCATGGGTTCCTCATGCTTCCTGCCGGCTACCAGGTTAAAACGATTTTTCCGACATGCTGGTTGGACTCCATCAGCGCATGCGCACTGGCTGCGTCAATGGCTGCAAAAGTCTCGTGAATTACTGGCTTGATAGCGCCCGTGGCAAGCAGCGGCCAGACCTTTTCCCTCAAGGCTTTTGCAATTGAAGTTTTGAACGCCAGCGAACGCGGTCGCAGGGTTGAGCCGGTAATGCTCAGTCGCTTGCGCAACACCAGACCGGCGTTGAACTCCGCCTTCACGCCTCCCTGCAGCGCAATGATGACCAGGCGGCCATCTTCGGCAAGGCTCTCTACTTCGCGCGCCACGTAGCTGCCGGCAACCATGTCAAGAATGACATCAGCGCCGCGGCCTTCCGTCAGCCTTTTCGTCTCTTGCACAAAATCGCCGGTCTTGTAATTGATTGCATGGCTGGCCCCCAGTGCCACGCAGGCCGCACATTTTTCATCGCTGCCGGCCGTCACCAACACCGTCGAGCCCAGCGCCCTGGCAATCTGGATGGCCGCAACGCCAATACCGCTGGAGCCTCCCTGAATCAGCAGCGTCTCGCCTTTTTGCAGATGCGCCCGCTCAAAAACATTGCTCCAGACCGTGAAGAAAGTCTCGGGTAGCGAAGCGGCCTGCAGATCGCTCAGGCCTGGCGGCACGGGCAGGCACTGCCCGACGGGCGCCACGCACAATTCGGCATAACCCCCCCCGGCCACCAGCGCGCAGACGTGGTCGCCGATCCTGAAACCGGCAGCGCGCATGGCCTGCGCGTCACCCGCGACGATTTCACCGGCGACCTCGAGGCCCGGAATATCGGATGCGCCAGGCGGCACCGGGTAGTTGCCGGTGCGCTGCAACACATCAGGCCGGTTCACGCCGCTGGTGCTCACGCGGATCAGCACTTCGCCGACACCCTGGACCGGGTCCGCACGCTCGCCCAGACGCAGCACGTCGGGCGCGCCATACGAGGTAATTTCAACGGCTCTCATAAATTCCCGGCTTGTTTACGCGACTCGCCCCCGACCAGCAGGCGCAAGCAGCTATTAAATCAATAGCAAAGTGGTTTAACCGTGATCCTGATTTTGAACCGGGCGGTCGAGCAGCGCTTTCATGGACAACTTGACGCGACCCTTTTCGTCGGTTTCCAGAACCTTGACCCTGACGATCTGGCCTTCGCTCAGGTAGTCGCTTACTTTCTCGACACGCTCGTGGGCGATCTGGCTGATGTGCAGCAGGCCGTCCTTGCCGGGCAGCAGGTTGATCAGGGCACCGAAGTCCAGAATCTTGGTGACCGGGCCTTCATAGATCTTGCCGATTTCAACTTCGGCGGTAATCTCGGCAATACGGCGTTTCGCCTCGTCGGCCTTGTCGCTGTCGTTCGAGGCGATGGTGATGGTGCCATCTTCCTCGATGTTGATCTGGGTACCGGTTTCCTCGGTCAGCGCGCGGATTACGGCGCCACCCTTGCCGATCACATCGCGGATCTTCTCGGGGTTGATCTTCATCACATACAGGCGCGGCGCAAAGTCAGAGACCTCGGTTCGGGCCTGACCCATGGCTTCCTGCATCTTGCCCAGGATGTGCATGCGTGCCTCCTTGGCCTGCGCCAGCGCGACCTGCATGATTTCCCTGGTGATGCCCTGGATCTTGATGTCCATCTGCAGCGCGGTGATGCCGTTGGTGGTGCCGGCCACCTTGAAGTCCATGTCACCGAGGTGGTCTTCGTCGCCCAGGATGTCGGTCAACACCGCAAAGCGGTTGTCTTCCTTGATCAGACCCATGGCGATGCCGGCCACGTGGGCCTTCATCGGCACGCCGGCATCCATCAGCGACAGGCAGCCGCCGCAGACGGAAGCCATCGACGACGAACCGTTGGACTCGGTGATCTCACTGACCACGCGCATGGTGTAAGGGAACTCTTCCTTGCTCGGCAGGCAGGCCACCAAGGCGCGCTTGGCCAGACGGCCGTGGCCAATCTCACGGCGCTTGGGGCTCCCCACGCGGCCAGTTTCGCCGGTGGCAAACGGAGGCATGTTGTAGTGCAGCATGAAGCGGTCTTCATAGTCGCCGCTCAAAGCGTCGATGCGCTGGGCATCGCGCTCGGTACCGAGCGTTGTTACCACCAGGGCCTGGGTTTCGCCACGGGTGAACAAGGCCGAGCCGTGGGTACGGGGCAGCACGCTGTTGCGGATTTCAATGGCGCGCACCGTACGGGTGTCGCGCCCGTCGATACGGGGCTCGCCGGCCAGTATTTGTCCGCGCACAATTTTGGCTTCGATATCAAAGAGCATGCCTTCGACGGCAACGCTGTCAAATTCAACGCCCTCGGCCTTCAGACCCTTCATCACCCAGGTGTAGGTTTCGCGGGTAGCGTGGGTTCGCGCCTGTTTGTTGCGTATCTGGTAGGCGGCGGCCAGCTTTTCCTCGCCGAGGGCAGCCACCTTGGCGATCAGCACCTCATCCCTGGCCGGAGCTCTCCAGTCCCACACAGGCTTGCCGGCATCGCGCACCAGTTCATGGATTGCGTTGATGGCAATGTTGCCCTGCTCATGGCCAAACACCACGGCGCCGAGCATGACTTCTTCCGACAGTTGCCTGGCTTCGGACTCAACCATCAACACGGCGGCTTCGGTACCCGCCACGACCAGATCCAGGACCGAATCCTTGCGCGCGGTCTGCCCGGGGTTGAGCACATATTCACCATTGACGTAGCCGACGCGAGCAGCGCCGATCGGGCCGTTGAACGGCACACCGCTGACAGACAACGCGGCGCTGACTGCGATCAGGGCGGCAATATCGGCGTCCACTTCAGGGTTCAGGGACAGCGTGTGAACCACCACATGCACTTCGTTAAAAAAGCCTTCGGGAAACAGCGGACGGATCGGGCGGTCGATCAGGCGGCTGGTCAGCGTCTCGAACTCGCTGGGGCGGCCTTCGCGCTTGAAGAAGCTGCCGGGGATCTTGCCTGCGGCGTAGGTCTTTTCCAGGTAATCAACCGTCAGGGGAAAGAAGTCCTGGCCGGCCTTGCCTTCGGTCTTGGCAACGACGGTGGCCAGCACCACCGTGCCGTCCATGTCCAGCAGCACGGCGCCAGTCGATTGGCGGGCGATTTCGCCGGTTTCCATGGTGACCGTGTTCTGGCCCCATTGGAAGGTCTTGGTAGCTTTATTGAAAATGCTCATGTTTTTCTCCAGTTGACGGGGTGCATCAGGCAGCACCCGGTGCCCGGAGCGGTGGCAAACCGAACACGATGCCATTCCACAAAACGCCGCGAAGCGAAGGGCTTCAAGGATTCTTCTTGTGGAATGACACAGCGCGTGCTCTTCTTGCCCTGCTCCGAAGTTAAATCAGCGATGCCGGGAGCATTTCTGAAATTTCGTACATTTTCAAGTAAAAAAACGCCTGAGCTAGTGAACTAACCCAGGCGCTCTCATGTCGTTTTACCGCCTATTTACGCAGTCCAAGCTTGGTAATCAGCGCCACATAACGGGCCGCGTCCCTGGACTTCAGGTAGTCCAGCAGCTTGCGGCGCCGGCTCACCATGCGCAACAGCCCGCGGCGGCCATGGTGGTCCTTGGCGTGGGTTTTGAAATGGGGCATCAGTTCGTTGATGCGGCCGGTCAGCAGCGCAACCTGGACTTCAGGACTGCCGGTGTCGTTGGCAGCGCGCGCATTGTCCTTGACAATGCCGGCCTTGATTGATTTTTCGATCATGATTTTCCTCTAGCAGCAATGCCGCACTTGCGAGCGAAGCAGTGTTCCCACTATCGGGACTTGACCGCTTTCGTCGTGATTTGCCTGGCACGGAGCCTGACAAAGCCAGTCATTATAATGCAAGCCAGCGTTCCAGGCGTTCCACGCCCTGCCCCAGCCTGGCGACATCCTGGCTGGCAAAG
>JAHFQQ010000017.1 GCA_023259235.1 Polaromonas sp.
AGCCACTGCTCATAGCCCTCCAGCCAAGCGGCATCGCGAACGCGCAGGTTTTCGTGGCTGATGCGCTGCGAACGGGTCACCAGTGAGTAGAAGAACTGTTCGGCCTGCAGGCTGCAATAGCGGTCAACATTTTCAAACCACTCGGTGGAATTGCGCGCTGCGTTCTGGATTTTCAGCACCTCCACCGAGCGCACCGCCTGGTAGGACGCCAAGGCTTCATCGGTGTCCGGGTGGGCGGCGAGGCACCGTGCCAGTTCAATCGCATCTTCAAGGGCCAGCTTGGTGCCGCTGCCGATCGAGAAATGCGCTGTATGCGCCGCGTCGCCCATCAGAACGATCGGCACGCGCTTGCCGCCGATGATTTCGTGGTTGACCCAGCGCTGGCAGACTACCCGCGGAAACCGGATCCAGATTGCCGAGCCGCGGATATGCGTGGCATTGTTCATGAGGGCGTTGCCATCCAGATACCTGGCAAACAGCCGTTCGCAAAAAGCAATGCCATCTTCCTGGCTCATCTGGTCCAGGCCATGGGCTTTCCAGACCGCTTCAGGGGTTTCCACAATGAAGGTCGAAGTGGTGTCGTCGAACTTGTAGGCATGTGCTGCAAACCAGCCGTGCTCAGTCTGCTCAAACGCGAAGGTGAATGCATCAAAGGTCTTGCGGGTGCCCAGCCAGACAAAGCGGCAGGTACGCAGTTCGACATCGGGCTGGTAGGTCGCCGCATAGCGATTGCGGATGCGGCTGTTCAGGCCATCACTGGCAATCACCAGATCGGCCTGGTACTGGGCACAGGCAGCCTGGTCGTCCGTGACATCAGTTTCAAAGACCAGCGCCACGCCAAGGGCCAGGCAGCGATCCTGCAAGATATTGAGCAGGCGCTTGCGGCCGATGCCGCAAAAACCATGGCCGCCCGAGCGTATGGCGGTGCCCTTGAAAAACACCTCCACATCGTCCCAATGGTTGAAGGCGTCGCCAATCAGCTGCGCGCTGACCGGGTCGGCCGTGCGCAGATTGCCCAGCGTCTGGTCGGACAAGACCACGCCCCAGCCAAAGGTGTCGAAGGGGCGATTACGTTCCACTACCGTGACTTGGGTAGCAGGGTTTTGCAGCTTCATCAGCAATGCGAAGTACAAACCTGCGGGGCCGCCGCCCAGACAAAGGACATGCATGTAATGAACTCACTCTAAATTAATACCGCATGAATTATTCATGTATAAATTAATTCTGTCAAGCGGATTTTTCGGGAAAATTCAGGTGCGGCATGCGGTGGTGCGAGGGCTTGGGCAGCGACCGCAATGGTGGTCTCCGTTTATGGCGCCTGGAAGCCCTTGGCCCGGTAAGTGAGCACCAGCGTATCGCGATAGCCTATTCCTTCCGGTTTGTTGGCATCGGCATCTGCCGGGAGAATAGGCGTGGTTTCGTGAATCACCCGTGCATCATCAAGCAGCAGTGCCGTCAGGGGTTGCTCCATGACAAAACGCACACCGTTCGGGCCATGCGCATCGAACACCCGTGTTTCGCCGCCCCTGACGCCGCGCCGCGCCACCATCAGCACCACCACAAAGTCCACGCCGTCACGGTGCGCGCCTTCCGGGGTGGGGCGGCCCACGCCACCAGTGGTGTCAATACGGAACTGGTGCGCTTCGATGTACCAGCGCGGCACCGGTCGAACTTGCCCGAACAACTGCCCCAGGCTGCCCAGCAGCCCGGTCCAGGCAGGACTCTGCGCTACAGCTGCCTCGACCGGGTCAAACCAGCGCTCGAAACCGCCGTGCAACGCGTTGTACTCAGTGGGTTGCCAGTGAGCACGGTGCGCCACCCGCGTCAGCAGTCCGCCAGGCAATTGCTGGATAAAGCAGGCGTGCCGACGTTTGCGGTAGTGCCCGCCATCCCGTAGGTGGACGTCCGGCGGCAGCCGGTTCCAGGAGTCGGTCAGGCTCTGCCAGTCCTGGGTCCATGCAGGTACCGGCAGATGCAGGGCAGTTGTCAGGTCGGGTGGCATGAGCAGGCTCAGCCCGTTCTGGTGAAGTGCCTGAGCGGCCGGTTTTTGAATTGCCGGAATATTGAACATGCTGTTCATTTTGCTTGACCTGGAACCGGCCTGGCGGCCGTACGGTCAATGGTCGTTTCAAGGTGGAAAAAAGCGCAATACGCCTACACCAACCCCTGCGTTGCCTGCGCATAATAGAGGCACTGTTTAATTCGAGGAGCTCTCCATGCTGTACAAATTCAAATCCCGGGAGACCGCCGACCTGATCATGCTGGAGCCCAACGCCCGGCTAATTCTGGAAATTATTGGCAAGGATACGGGGCCCAAGGGCATCATCCTGCCCGAACAGATGCCCGCAGCCATCAAGGCGCTTGAGGCCGCCATTGCACTTGAGCAGTCAGGCGACGAAGAGGCAGCGGGAGCTGTACCTGGTGACGGACTCGGCTTGCATCAGCGCGCCATGCCCTTCCTTGACATGCTGCAGCGCAACTACACGGCGGGCGACGAGGTGGTCTGGGGCGTTTAGGGCTTGGCCACAAGCGCGCACGCCTACTTGTAGCTGCGCGCGTCTTCTATCACCTTGCCGTCGTTAGGCAAGCTGCCCGGGGCCAGCAATTGCACCGTGCCGCGCAACTTGGTGACATCGCGAATGACCTCGCCGATGCGCTGGCCCAGCCCCGCATGGGCGGGATCTGAGGGCATGGGCTCCGCCGTCTCGACCTGAAATGTCATGCTGTCGTTGGCCATCTCGCCACTGACTACCAGCCGCGCTTTGAGCACCTCCGGAAAGCGCTGGGCAATGTCGGCCACCTGCCCCGGGTGCACAAACATTCCGCGCACCTTCACCGTCTGGTCGGCGCGCCCCATCCAGCCTTTGATGCGTGCGTTGGTGCGCCCGGTTGGACAGATGCCCGGCAGTATGGCCGAAAGATCGCCGGTGCCAAAACGGATCAGGGGGTAGTCCGGGTTCAATGTAGTGACCACCAGTTCGCCGACCTCGCCGTCGGCCACCGGATCGCCGGTGCCGGGACGCACAATTTCCACAATCACGCCTTCATCGAGCACCAGCCCTTCGCGTGCCTCGGTTTCGTAGGCGATAAGCCCCAGGTCCGCCGACGCGTAGCACTGGTAGCCGGCAATGCCGTGCTCCGCCAGCCAGTCGCGCAGGCTGGGTGGGAAGGCTTCGCCGGAAACCAGGGCTTTTGTGACGGTGGGCAGCGCCACCTTCATTTCGGCGGCTTTTTCAACAATGATTTTCAGAAAGCTTGGCGTGCCGATATAGCCCGCTGGCCGGAGTTCGGCCATGGCCTGCACCTGCTGCTCGGTTTGCCCGGTGCCGCCGGCAAATACGCTGCAGCCCAAGGCGTGCGCGCCGGTCTCCATCATTGAACCGGCTGGCACAAAATGGTAGCTAAAGCTGTTGTGAACCAGCTGGCCGGCTCGAAACCCGGCCGCGTGCATGGCGCGCGCCATGCGCCAGTAGTCCTTGCGCGCGCCTTCCGGCTCGTAAATGGTGCCGGGACTGGCGAACACGCGAGGCATGCTCGCGCCAAAGCTGAGCGCGCTGAAGCCGCCGAAGGCGTCACCGCCAGCCTGGCGTTCGGCCTGCTGGCGTTCCAGCAATTCATGTTTGCGCGTCACCGGCAGGCGCGCCAGTGCAGCGCGGGCATTGACTGCATGGCTCTCCACATTGCGAAGAATGGCTGCAAAAGCGGATGAATGGGTTTGCGCGTGGGCAATTTGACTTGGCAAGGCAGCCATCAGGGCGGCCTCGCGGTCAGCGTGCGAGCGGGTTTCCAGTGCGTCGAAAAATGTGGTCATGGCACCTCCCGCCTCAAGCCAGCCAGCGTTTGCGGCGCTTGTAGCTTTTTACATCCCTGAAGCTCTTGCGTTCGCCGCCGCCCATCCCGAGGTAGAACTCCTTCACGTCCTCGTTGTTGGCCAGGTCGCTGGCGGCGCCATCCATGACGACGCGGCCGCTCTCCATGATGTAGCCATAGTCAGCGTACTTGAGGGCCATGTTGGTGTTTTGCTCGGCCAGCAAAAAAGTGACTTTCTCGCGCTGGTTGAGGTCTTTGACGATGTTGAACACTTCCTCGACAATTTGCGGTGCCAGACCCATGGAGGGCTCGTCGAGCAGTACCATGCTGGGGTTGGCCATGAGCGCGCGGCCAATCGCGCACATCTGCTGCTCGCCACCCGAGGTGTAGGCGGCCTGCGAGGTGCGTCGTGTTTTCAGGCGTGGAAAATAGTTGTAGACCTTTTCCAGATTGGCGGCGATCTCGCTTTTGTTCTTGCGCGTGTAGGCTCCGGTCAGCAGGTTTTCCTCAATGGTCAAGTGGCCAAAGCAATGGCGTCCCTCCATCACCTGCACCACGCCACGCTGCACCAGGTCGGCCGGCGAAAGGTTTTCAATGCGTTCGCCGCGTAGCTCGATGGAGCCCTTGGTGACTTCCCCGCGCTCACCCTTGAGCAGGTTGGAAATGGCGCGCAGCGTGGTTGTCTTGCCCGCGCCATTGCCGCCCAGAAGGGCCACGATGCGGCCCTCCGGGACTTGCAGCGAAACACCCTTGAGCACAAGGATCACATGGTTGTAGATGACTTCGATGCCGTTGACGTTGAGAACGATGTTTGAGTCACTCATGGTGGTGTATCTGTTTTTCGGGGTTGAACCAGATGAAAGGGCGGCGTCGCCGCCCTTTCATCTGGCGGCTTTCATGGGCCGCCAGCCTGCAAGTCAGCGCGAACTTTCAGTGCTGGTCGAACCAGTGCTGAAAGCGCGCATGGAGCCAGGAGTCTCAGGACTGACAGTCAGCCGGTGTGCGGCGGGTCAACTTCTTGTCAGCCAGGTATTTGTTGGCGCCAGCCGTGATCATGGGCTTGAGGATCTGTTCATCCGCCTCGATGTAATCGGAGGTGATGTTCCATTTCTTGCCATCCCAGGTCTCGATGCGCGCCGCGGTCGAACCCATGTGGTCGGCACACGAGGTGCTGATCGGGCGCATCACGCCGTTAAAGCCCAGCGCGTCGAGTTTGGCCTGCGTGAGGTTCAGGTTTTCCAGGCCCCAGCGCACCTGCTCGCCGCTCATGACCTTGCCCTTGCCAAAGCGCGCCTGTGCGGTGCGCACGGCCTCGTTCGAGAGCATCTGGATGATCACGCCGCGCGTGTACAGCACCGAACCCACGTCGTCCTTCGGCCCCGTGCCCTGGCCCTTGGCATACACGTACTTCAGGATGTCCTGCATCACCTTGGGCTGCTGGCCCGAGGTGTTGAGCGCCAGCGCGTGGTAGCCCTTGGCGCCTTCGCCCACGTCCTTCACATCAGGCTCGGCGCCGGCCCACCACACGCCGTACATCTTGTCGCGTGGATAGCCGGTGGCCTGCGCCTCCTTCAGCGCCGTGGAGTTCATGACGCCCCAGCCCCACAGGAACACATAGTCAGGCTTGCTTTGGCGAACCTGCAGCCAGGTGGCTTTTTGCTCCACGCCCGGTGCGGTGACGGGCAGCAGTTGCAGGTCAAAGCCGTGCATTTTTGCGCGTTCTTGCAGCAGCGGGATCGGCTCCTTGCCGAACGGCGCGTCAAGGTACACCAGCGTGATCTTCTTGCCCTTGAGCTTGTCGAGGCCACCCAGGGTCTTGCCAATGTGCTGGATCAGGATGTCGGCGCCGGTCCAGTAGCTGCCCATCAACGGAAAATTCCACTTGAAGGCCATGCCGTCCTGCGAAATGGAAAGACCATAGCCCAGCGTCATCAGAGGGATTTTGTCGTTTTCCACTTTCTCGGTCAGGGCAAAAGTAATGCCCGTGCTCTGCGGGTCGAACAACGCAACGCCGGGCCGGCTCTTCAGGCGCTCATAGCATTCGACACCGCGGTCGGTTGCATAGCCGGTCTCGCACTCCTCGTAGGTGAGCTTCACGCCGTTGATGCCGCCATCGCGGGCGATCACCATCTTGAGGTAATCCTGCTTGCCGTTGGCCCAGGGCGTGCCGTTGGGGGCATAGGGGCCGGTGCGGTAGGAAAGCAGCGGGAAAAACTGCTCCTTGGCTTGAGCGAATGCGCTGGTCGATACGGCCGATGCGCCGGCAGCCACCACGGCCACCGCCAGAATCAATTGACGTACTTTCATTGTTGTCTCCTTTAAAAAATAAAAACGAACCACCCGAAAACCCCAAATACCAAAAGGCTCAATGCGGAAACGGCCACAGCCGCAACTTCTGTTTGCCCGTGGACCAAAGCTTGGCCAGGCCGTGCGGCTCCACAATCAGGAACCAGACGATCAGGCTGCCAAAAATCATCAGTTCCGCATGGGCGACGTCGGCTGTGGAAATCTGGATACCGAACAGACCAAGAAATGCCGGCAGGAAATGGTTCAGCGCGATTGGCAACACCACGATAAAGGCGGCGCCAAAGAAGCTTCCCATGATTGAACCCAGACCGCCGATGATGACCATGAACAGCAGGCGAAATGACTGATCGACGGAGAATGCCGCCGGTTCCCAGGCGCCCAGATAGACAAAACCCCATAGCCCGCCGGCCACGCCGATGATGAAAGAGCTGACTGCAAAGGCGCTGAGCTTGGCATACATGGGGCGAATGCCAATTACGGCAGCGGCCACGTCCATGTCGCGGATCGCCATCCACTCGCGGCCAACCGCACCGCGCACCAGGTTTTTGGCGAGCAGTGCAATCACCGCCAGAATGGTCAGGCACAGCCAGTATTTGGCGAGAGAGCCTTCAATCGGCAGGCCGAACACCTGCAAATCGTTGACCGACACCGAACCCGATGGCGAGTCGTTGGTAAACCACTTGATGCGCAGGAACATCCAGTCGCCGAAGAACTGCGCGGCCAGCGTGGCTACCGCCAGATACAGGCCCTTCACGCGCAGACTGGGCAGACCGAACAGAATGCCGAACAGCGTGGCGCACAGGCCGCCCAGTATCAGCGCGGCCAGCAAGGGCATGCCGGGAACGCGCACGAAGAAGTTGTAGGCGCCGTAGGCACCCACCGCCATGAAGGCGCCCGAGCCGAGCGAGATCTGGCCGCAGTAGCCGATCAGGATGTTCACGCCGAGCGCTGCCAGCGCCATGATGACAAACGGAATCAGAATGGCCTGAAACAGGTAGTCGCTGGCCAGCAGCGGCACCACCACGAAAGCAGCCAGCAGGATCAGGCCAAAGGCGATGCGGTCCTGCAGGATCGGGAAGATCTGCTGGTCCGAGCGGTAGGTGGTTTTGAATTGACCGTTTTCTCTGTAAAACATAACACCTTCTAATCAGTTGAGGACAGAGCAAATCTGCTTCGCAAATCTTGGTCTGTCCCACAAAGTCTCAAGTTGGTTGAGGACTGCGTAAATCTGCTTCTCAAATCTTGGTCTGTCCCGCAATGTCTCAGACCCGGTCGATGATCTTTTCGCCAAACAGCCCTTGTGGCCGGACCAGCAGGAAGCCCAGCGCCAGCACATAGGCAAACCAGATTTCAATCCCTCCGCCGACAAAGTGGCCGAGGTAAACCTCGGAGAGTTTTTCGCCCACGCCGATGATCAGGCCGCCAATAATGGCGCCAGGCACGGAAGTCAGGCCGCCCAGAATCACCACCGGCAGGGCGCGCAGGGCCAGGGTTGCCAGCGAAAACTGCACACCCAGCTTGCTGCCCCAGATCATGCCGGCGACCAGCGCCACCACGCCCGCCACGCACCACACAATGACCCAGATCCGGTTCAGCGGGATGCCTATCGATTGGGCGGCCTGATGGTCGTCGGCAACCGCTCGCAAGGCCCGGCCGGTGGCGGTCTTCTGGAAAAACACGCTCAGCAGCGCCACCAGTACCGCCGCGATCACGGCCGCGTAAAGGTCTTCCTTGTTGATCAGGATGCCGCCCGGAAATACCGATTCCAGCGCGAAAACCGGATCCTTGGGCATGCCGATGTCGATTTTGTAGATGTTTCCGCCAAACACCGACTGGCCCACGCCTTCCAGTAAATAGGCAATGCCGATGGTGGCCATCAGCAGGGTGGTGCCTTCCTGGTTGACCAGATGGCGCAGCACCAGCCGCTCGATCAGCCAGGCCACCACGAACATGATCATACCGGCAATCAAAAAGGCAATGAGGTTGGCCAGGATCAGGCTGCTGATGCCCGTCCACTGTGGAATCCATTGTGAAAACCGCGCCATCGCCAGCGCCGCAAACAGCACCATTGCACCCTGCGCAAAGTTGAAGACACCCGAGGCCTTGAAGATCAGCACAAAACCCAGCGCCACCAGTGAATACAGCATGCCGGCCATCAGGCCACCCAGCAGTGTTTCAAGAAAAAAGCCCATCTGGATTACCTCACCCCTGTTGCGGACTCGCTGCGCGTAGCCGCCTCTCCCCTTCCAGGGGACGCCTCCTGCGGCCCGGCAGAGCCGGTTCCGCGGCGGCCGCTCGCATGCGCTGCTTCAATGGAGTCGAAGCGTTTAAAAATTGGACTTGTGTCGTAGGTCATCTTGATCTCAGTGGCTTGTGCCGAGATAGGCGCTGATCACTTCTTCGTTGTTGCGTACTTCCTCCGGGGTGCCGTCGCCAATCTTCCTGCCGTAGTCCAGCACCACGACGCGGTCGGAGATGTCCATCACAACGCCCATGTCGTGTTCGATCAGCACCACGGTGGTGCCGAGTTCATCGTTCACATCGAGCACGAAGCGGCTCATGTCCTGTTTTTCTTCCACATTCATGCCCGCCATGGGTTCATCGAGCAGCAGCACCTGCGGCTCCATCGCCAGCGCACGCCCCAGGTCCACGCGCTTTTGCAGGCCGTAAGGCAACTGCCCGACGGGCGTCTTGCGGTGCGCCTGAATCTCAAGGAAGTCGATGATGCGTTCAACCGCCTCGCGGTGCATGATTTCTTCCTTCTCCGCCGGACCGATGCGCAGCGCCTGCAGCAGCAGGTTGCTTTTTATCTTCAGGTTGCGGCCCGTCATGATGTTGTCGATCACGCTCATGCCCTTGAACAGCGCCAGGTTCTGAAAGGTGCGGGCCACGCCCATGACCGCCACCTGATGGCTGTTCATGTGTTTGAAGGTCTGGCCACGAAAGGTGATCGAGCCCTGCTGCGGCGTATAGACGCCGTTGATGCAGTTGAGCATGGAGCTCTTGCCGGCACCGTTGGGGCCGATGATGGCGCGAATCTCATGCTCCCTGACATTGAATGAAATGTCCGACAGCGCCTTGACCCCGCCAAAGCTCAGGCTGATGTTGTTCACGTCAAGTATGACGTCGCCTATCTTCTTGCTCATGCGGCGGCCTTCACCGGAACAAACGTTTTCGCATCACAGATCTTGATCGTGGCACTCACGCTGCCCGTGCGGCCATCCTCGAACCTGACCTGGGTCTCGATGAACTGCTCGGTGCGGCCGGCGTAGAGCGCATCGACCAGCACGGCGTACTTTTCTGCGATGAAGTTGCGGCGCACCTTGCGGGTGCGGGTGAGTTCGTCGTCGTCCGGGTCCAGTTCCTTGTGCAGGACCAGGAAGCGCGCAACCTGCGTGCCGGCCATGCCGGGCTCGGCCGCGAGGTCGGCATTGACCTGGGCGATGCAGTCGGCGACCAGTTGCAGAACCTGCGGCTTGGAGGCCAGGTCCAGATACCCGCCGTAGGGCAGGCCCTGGCGCTCGGCCCAGTTGCCCACCGCTTCATAGTCGATGTTGATGAAGGCGCACACCTGGTTGCGGCCATGGCCGAAGCACACCGCTTCCTTGACCTGGGGGAAGAACTTGAGCTTGTTCTCGATGTAGTTCGGCGCGAAGATGGCGCCGTCCAGCAGCTTGCCCACGTCCTTGGCGCGGTCGATGATGCGCAGGTGCCCATCTTCATCGAGCACGCCGGCGTCTCCCGTATGGAAGTAGCCTTCGGCGTCGATCACTTCTGCGGTGGCGTCAGGACGTCTGTAGTATTCCTTGAGGACCGAAACGCCCCTGACCAGCACTTCTCCGCTGTCGGCGATCTTCAGTTCGATGCCGGGCGCGGCCTGGCCAACGCTGTTGAGCTTGACCTGGCCGTCTTTCTGGATGCACACATAGGCGCAGGTCTCGGTCTGGCCATAGAGCTGCTTCAGGTTGATGCCAATGGAACGGAAAAAGCGGAACAGGTCGGGACCGATCGCGGCACCGGCGGTGTAGGCCACGCGGATGCGCGACAGGCCCAGCACATTGCGCAATGGGCCGTAGATGGCGATGTTGCCCAGGCGGTAGAGCAAGCGGTCCCACAGGCCCACGGGCTTGCCGTCCAGGATATCGGCGCCCACGCGGCGGGCCAGCTCCATGCATTTCCTGTAGAGCCAGCGCTTGGAAGCGGCAGCGTCTTCCATGCGGATGGAAACGGAAGTCAGCATGCTCTCGAAGATGCGCGGCGGCGCGAAGTAGTAGCTGGGGCCGATCTCGCGCAGGTCGATGGCCACGGTGCTGGCCGACTCGGGGCAATTGATGGTGAAGCCTGCCACCAGCCACTGGGCCAGCGAAAAGAGGTGGTCGCCCACCCAGGCCGGTGGCAGGTAGGAAATCACGTTGTCGCCGGGATGCAGGCCGTCGACCTCGACCCCGCCCTGCGCCGAGGCAATGAAGCTGGCGTGCGTCTGGCAGACGCCCTTGGGCTTACCGGTGGTGCCCGAGGTGTAGAGGATGACCGACACATCCTCTGGCCGGTTCGCGCTTACCTGCGCGTCCCAGGCACCTTGATGGGAACGGTCCCAGTCTGCGCCGAGCGCCATGAGCTTTTCGGTACTGATCAGGCCGGGATGCTCGTAGTTGCGCAAGCCACGCGGGTCGTCGTAGATGATGTGCGCCATGCCGGGCACGGTTTCGCGCACTTCCAGCAGCTTGTCGACCTGTTCCTGGTCCTCCGCGAAGAGAAAATGAACTTCAGCGTCCTCCATCACGAATGCCATTTCCGACGCGACGGCGTCCTGGTACAGCGGCACGGGGATTCCACCGAGGCTTTGTACGGCCACGAGGCCCATGTACAGGTGGGGCCGGTTGTCTCCGATCAGCGCCAGGCTTTCGCCCCGCTGAAAGCCCAGGGCCAGCAGGCCGCAGGCCAAATGGCGGACAGTTTCGGCGGCGTCCTTCCAGCTCCAGGTTTGCCAGATGCCGTATTCCTTTTCGCGCATGGCGGTGGCATCCGGGCGTTCGGCGGCATGTTTGAGCAGCAGTTGAGGAAACGTGGTCTGCATTCAGCTTCTGGCCTCTGTATTAAGCGCAGCCTTTCTGTCAAGAAAACCGGCTGGTCTGCTACGAATATTACGGATATGTTTGACGTTATGGTGTCGTTGTAACGACAATCTAGGGGTAAATCCTGATCTGGTTGCCCGGGGGTTTACCCCTGTTACCCTCTGCATAGCCCTTCGACCCATGTCCACTGACCTTACCCTGCACCAGCGCCGCCGCCCACCCACGACGGGTGAACTGCATGGCATTCCCTGGCTGCCCATGCTGCAGCCCGCGGAGCGCGAACGCGCGGTAGCGCAGTTGCGCGTGAGCGAGGCCGCGCCCGGCGACTATGTGTGCCGCGTCGGCAAGCCGGTGACCTACTGGTTTGGCGTGGTCGAAGGGCTGCTCAAGATGAGCGCCGACAATGCCCAGGGCCAGACCATGACCTTCACCGGTCTGCCTCCCGGTGGCTGGTTTGGCGAAGGCACCGCGCTCAAGCGCGAGCCCTATCGCTACAACATTCAGGCGCTGCGCAAGAGCGTGGTGGCCGGCTTGACGGTGGATACATTTCACTGGCTGCTGGACCACTCCATCGGCTTTAACCGCTTTGTCATGAACCAGCTCAATGAGCGCCTGGCCCAGTTCATTGCCGCGCGCGAAATTGATCGCATGGTCAATCCCGACGTGCGGGTGGCGCGCAGCCTGGCTGCGCTGTTCAACCCGGTGCTGTATCCGGGCGTTGGCGAAATCCTGCGCATCACCCAGCAGGAACTGGCCTATCTGGTCGGGCTGTCGCGCCAGCGCGTCAACGAGGCACTGACCGCGCTGCAGGCGCAGGGAACCATTCGGGTTGAGTACGGCGGCTTGCGGGTACTCGATCTGGCGGCCTTGCGCTCCAGTATTTCTCTGAGCAAAAAGAACCTCTAGCCCTTATTTCATAAGTGTAGTTAGCTGCAAATATAGTAGCAAACGGCCCCGCTTCTGATCTCGGCTGGCCTGGAGGTTTACGCCTTTTTTACAACCACTCGACCAGTTTCATCCCCGTTTTTACGCACGGGCCTCCAGACTCCCCTCATTCATTTGACTCAGGAGTTGCCCATGGATATCGTCTTTATCGCCGCGGCCGCCGGGCTGTGGGGCCTGATGGTCCTGCTGGTCTGGGGCTTCAAGAAGCTCGAAAACCCCCAGGGAGGCCGCTCATGATCAGCCTGGAGGTGCTTTACGGTTTTGGTGGCCTGTGCGCCATTTTGCTGCTGGCCTATCTGGTCTATGCGCTGATCCGCGCCGAGGAGTTCTGATGAACGCCGCGCAGAACCGCTTCAAGCAAGTGAGCGCCCCCTCGGGGGGCAGTGCAGCGGCCTTGGCCGCAAACGTGGGGGCGCTATGACTACCTCTTCATGGGGCTTGTTGGCCCTTTACCTCGGACTATTGCTGGCGGCAGCCTGGCCGCTAGGCATCTGGCTGGCGCGCCTGAGTTCCGGCACGCTGCCGTTCTGGATGCAGCGCTTGGAGGCGCCCCTGTACCGTCTTGCGGGCACCTCGGCTGACAAATCCATGAACTGGTCGCATTACGCGCTGGCCGTGCTGGCCTTCAATGCGCTGGGTGTGTTCGCTGTCTATGCGCTGCAGCGCTTGCAGGTCTGGCTGCCGCTCAATCCGGCTGGCATGGCGGCAGTGTCGCCGGACTCGGCCTTCAACACCGCCGTCAGCTTTGTCACCAACACCAACTGGCAGGGCTATGGCGGCGAGTCCACCATGAGTTACCTGACGCAGATGCTGGCGCTCGCGGTGCAGAACTTCTTGTCTGCTGCCACCGGCATCGCCGTCGCGTTCGCGCTCATTCGCGGCTTTGCTGCGCGCTCCACCGCTGTCATCGGCAACTTCTGGGTCGACATGACGCGCATCACGGCCTGGCTGCTGGTGCCGCTGTCGCTGGTGTTTGCCGTGTTTCTGGTCGGCCAGGGCGTGATCCAGAACTTTGATGCTTACAGGAATGTGACCGCGCTGGAAAGCAACGCCTACCAGCAGCCCAAGAATGGGCCGGACGGTCAGCCTCTCAAAGATGCCAAGGGCAACCCGGTCATGGAAGATCTGAAGGCCGCCACGCAGACCCTCGCCATGGGCCCGGTCGCGTCGCAGGAAGCGATCAAGATGCTCGGCACCAATGGTGGTGGTTTCTTCAACGCCAACTCGGCGCACCCCTATGAAAACCCGACCGCGCTGAGCAACTTGCTGCAGATGCTGGCAATCTTCCTGATCCCGGCCGCCCTGTGCTTTGCCTTTGGCCGCGAGGTGGGCGATCTGCGCCAGGGCTGGGCCGTGCTGGCGGCGATGACCGTGATGTTTGTGATTGCCGTGGTGGTTATCACGCCGGCCGAGCAGGCCGGTAATCCGCTGATCGGCGCCCTTGGCGTGGACCAGACCGCCAGCAGCCTGCAGTCGGGCGGCAACATGGAAGGCAAGGAAGTGCGCTATGGCATCAACGCCTCCAGCCTGTTTGCCGTGGTTACTACCGCTGCCTCATGTGGTGCGGTGAACGCCATGCACGACTCCCTCACGCCGCTGGGAGGCATGGTGCCGATGGTGATGATGCAGCTGGGCGAAGTGGTGTTTGGCGGCACCGGCAGCGGCCTGTATGGCATGCTGATTTTTGCGATTCTGGCGGTGTTCATTTCCGGCCTCATGATTGGGCGCACGCCGGAGTACCTGGGCAAGAAGATCGAGTCGCATGAGATGAAGCTGACTTCGATTGCCATTCTGGTGACGCCGATCGTGGTGTTGGTCGGCACGGCGATTGCCGTCATGGCTGGCGACGGCAGGGCCGGCATTGCCAACCCCGGGGCGCACGGATTTTCCGAAATCCTCTACGCCTTCAGCTCGGCCGCCAACAATAACGGCAGCGCCTTTGCCGGCCTGTCGGCCAACACCCCCTTCTACAACTGGATGCTGGGCCTGGCCATGTGGTTCGGCCGCTTCGGCGTGATCGTTCCGGTGCTGGCGATTGCCGGCGCACTGGCCGCCAAAAAACGCCTGCCGGTGACGGCAGGAACCATGCCGACCCACGGACCGCTGTTTGTGATGCTGCTGATTGGCACGGTGCTGCTGGTGGGCTTGCTCAATTACGTACCGGCGCTGGCGCTGGGTCCGATGGTTGAGCATCTGATGCTGTGGGCCGGCCATTGAACCGCCGAAAAGTAAGGTAAATGCTATGAAAACGAAAACTTCTCTAACGCTCTTCGATCCGGTGCTGATCAAGCCCGCTATCAAGGCATCCTTCACCAAGCTGAGCCCGTGGGTGCAATGGCGCAACCCGGTGATGTTTGTCGTCTACATCGGCAGCATCCTGACGACCTTGCTGGGCCTGCAGGCGCTGCAAGGCAAGGGGGAGGCGCCCGTTGCCTTCATCTTTGCCGTAGCCTTGTGGCTCTGGTTCACCGTGCTGTTTGCCAACTTCGCCGAAGCACTGGCCGAAGGCCGCAGCAAGGCGCAGGCCGCTTCACTGCGCAGCTTGAAGAAAAGCACCTGGGCCAAAAAGTTCAAGGAGCCTGACGGCAAGATTTTCCATGGAACCACATGGTTGCCCGAGCAGGCGGAAAACCTTCGCAAGGGTGACGTCGTGCTGGTTGAAACCGGCGACTTGATTCCGCTGGACGGCGAAGTCATCGAAGGCGTAGCATCGGTGGACGAGAGCGCCATTACCGGCGAATCGGCCCCGGTGGTGCGCGAGTCGGGAGGGGACTTTTCTTCGGTGACTGGCGGTACACGTGTCCTGTCCGACTGGCTGGTGGTACGCATCACGGTCAATCCTGGCGAGTCGTTTGTTGACCGCATGATCAGCATGGTCGAAGGCGCAAAACGCCAGAAAACACCGAATGAAATTGCGCTGACGATTTTGCTGGTGGCGCTGACCATCGTGTTCCTGATCGTCACGGTCACGCTGCTGCCCTACTCCGTTTTCAGTGTGGAGGCCGCCAAGGCCGGCACTGCCGTGAGCATCACCGCGCTGGTGGCCTTGCTGGTGTGCCTGATTCCCACCACCATCGGCGGCCTGCTGTCGGCGGTGGGGGTGGCGGGAATGAGCCGCATGATGCAGGCCAATGTGATTGCCACTTCGGGCCGGGCGGTGGAAGCCGCCGGTGATGTGGACGTGCTGCTGCTGGACAAGACCGGCACCATCACCCACGGCAACCGGCAGGCCTCTACCATCCTCCCAGCCCCCGGCGTGACTGAGGCGCAACTCGCGACCGTTGCCATGCAGGCGTCGATGGCCGATGAAACGCCCGAAGGCCGCAGCATTGTTGTTTTGGCGCAGAAAATGGGCGCGGCTGAACTGCTGGTCGGTGACAGCCTTGCTGTGCCATTCACGGCGCAGACCCGCATGAGCGGCATGGATGTCCACAAGTCCGACGGCAGCATCAGGCAGCTGCGCAAGGGTGCGGTCGATGCCATCCGAAAACATGTGGAAGCCTTGGGCAGCAGCGTCCCTGCAGAGGTCGTTCGGGCGGCCGATGAGGTAGCACGCCGCGGCAGCACGCCACTGGCGGTGGCCGATGGCAGCGCGGTGCTCGGCATCGTGGAGCTCAAGGACATCGTCAAGTCCGGCATCAAGGAGCGCTTTGGCGAGCTGCGCCGCATGGGCATCAAAACCATCATGATCACCGGCGACAACAAGCTCACGGCAGCGGCGATCGCGGCGGAGGCCGGCGTCGATGATTTCCTGGCCGAGGCCACACCCGAAGACAAGCTCAAGTTGATTCGCCAGTACCAAGCCGAAGGTCGGCTGGTGGCCATGACGGGCGACGGCACCAACGACGCCCCGGCGCTGGCGCAGGCCGACGTGGCGGTGGTGATGAACAGCGGCACCCAAGCCGCCAAGGAAGCCGGCAACATGGTCGATCTGGACTCGAACCCGACCAAGCTGCTGGAGGTGGTGGAGACCGGCAAGGCCTTGCTGATGACACGCGGCTCGCTCACCACCTTCTCGATTGCCAACGATGTGGCCAAGTACTTCGCCATCATTCCGGCGATCTTCGTGACCACCTATCCGCAGTTGGCGGCCCTCAACGTGATGCGCCTGGGCAGCCCGTCGTCAGCCATTTTGTCAGCGGTGATTTTCAACGCGCTGATCATCATGTTCCTGATCCCGCTGGCGCTCAGGGGTGTCAAGTACCGGGCTATTGGGGCTGCCGTGCTGCTGCGCCGCAATCTGCTGATTTACGGCGTCGGCGGCCTGATCGTGCCCTTCATCGGCATCAAGGCGATCGACCTGTTGCTGGTGTCCATGAACCTCGTTTAAGGGAAACCCATGAAAAACATTCTTCGTCCTGCACTGGTCCTGTTCTTCGTACTTACGCTGGTCACTGGTGTGGCCTACCCGCTGGTGGTGACCGGCGTGGCGCAGTCACTGTTCCCGGCGCAGGCAGCCGGCAGCCTGATCCTGCGCGACGGCAAGCCGGTAGGTTCCGCGCTGATCGGCCAGAACTTCAGCGACCCCAAACATTTTTGGGGCCGTCCTTCAGCAACCGGGCCCATGCCTTACAACGCTGCGGCCTCCAGCGGCTCCAATCAGGGCCCGCTGAACCCGGCGTTGACGGATGCCGTCAAGGGCCGTATTGATGCCTTGCGCGCCGCCGACCCGGGAAACACGGCGCCTGTGCCGGTGGACTTGGTCACGGCTTCAGCCAGCGGGCTAGACCCGCACATCAGCCCTGCCGCGGCCCGCTACCAGGTGACGCGTGTGGCCAGGGCCCGAAGCACGCCGGTGGAGAAGGTGCAAAGCCTGGTTGAGCAGCAGACCGAAACCCCTCTCCTCGGCTTGCTGGGCGAGCCACGTGTCAACGTGCTCAGGCTCAATCTGGCTCTGGACGCTCTTCGCTGAAAGGCGATCAGGTATTTACGTTTTCTTGACAGCCCGGCGGCGAGTCTGTTTCCTGTTTTTACGCCGGAGCATCCAAGATTCTTATCTGGTTCCAAAGAACCGTTTATGAAAAGGACATCATGGCTTACGCCGCTTATCGTGAATCGTTTGGTGCAAATCGTTGTTACGCGCCGCCAGAGGAGCGGGGGCAAATCCAAAAGCTTGTCGTGCTGGATTTCACGATTCCCAGCGGGGACGGTTTTCAGGTGCGACGCTTGCTGGCCAACTGCCCTGACACCGGCGTCGTGCGCTGCGTGCCGCAGCCGCATGACAGCTGGGTGCGGCTGGAGATCCAACTGCCTGCCGACAGGGTCACAGAGGTCATGCATGTCCTCATGACGTGTATTCCGTCAGGCGAAATTGGCGGGTTGACCTCCTGGCGGCGCCATATGACAGAACACGGACTGACCCATGGATTCTGATCTGCTGCGGGCCCTGTGTGCGTTAGCGGCTTTCCCGCTGCCGTTGATGTTCGCCTGGTTCATCGTGTGGTGGCAAGGCAAATCGCAAAAGACGCCGAAACAAAGATTGATGGCCGGCCACGGCCGACGCTAGCAGGCGCTCACACGCCAGTCATATTTTTTACCAAGGAAATCAAATGATCCAGAATAAACGTCTTTTGTCTTTCGCAGCGAGCTTGCTGTGCGCCGTGAGCGCCGCGCAAGCGCAAACACCCACGCCGCCCGCCGCCGAACCGGCTTCACCCAACACCCTCACAGGCAATGTCGCTGCCGTTTCCGACTATCGCTTTCGCGGCGTCTCGCAAACCTACCGCCAGCCGGCCATCCAGGGCGGGTTTGACTACACACATGTCGGCGGGTTTTACCTCGGCAACTGGAATTCCAGCGTCTCGGCCAACTCCTACAACAATGGCGCAAGCCTTGAAGTTGATCTGTACGGCGGCTACCGCTTCCCGCTGACCAAAGAGCTGAGCGGCGATATAGGCGTGCTCCACTACTTGTACCCGGGTGCCAGGCTCAACAGTGCACCGGCGACGCCGACGGGCAACCAGTACGACAACACCGAGATCTACTTCGGCCTCACGCAAGGTGCCTTCAATGCCAAGCTGTCGTATGCAGTCACTGACTACTTTGGTTTGAACAGCAGCACCGCCGGCTACGCTTATTTCAACGCCTTGCCTGCCCGCGGCAATTCCAGGGGAACGACTTATCTGGATCTGAACTACAACATGGATCTGGGCAACCAGGTCACCCTGGGGCTGCATGCCGGACACACTAGCGTGCGCCGCTACAGTGAGCTGTCCTATACCGACTACAAGGTGTTCGTGGGCAAGGAGTTCGCAGGCGTGAACCTTAGCCTGGCACTGGTCGGCGCCAACGCCGACAACCGGTATTACCAGGCTGTCGACTCCGGCGGCCTGAACCCGAAAAAACTGGCAAAAACAGCGCTCGTGGTCGCGGCCAGCAAGACGTTTTAAGCCGGACAGGAATGAGGCAAAAAAGGGGCTGGCTGCGCATGGAGGTGGTACGCTTTCGTATGCAGCTTTTGACCCGCCAGCGCCCGCTTCATGGCTTATAACCCCGATTCCCGGCCTGACCCCGACCAGCTTCTTGACCAGCTCCGGGAGCATGAAGCGCGCGCCAGCCGCGGCAAATTGCGCATTTATTTCGGCGCCAGCGCGGGCGTCGGAAAAACCTACGCGATGCTGGGCGCCGCCCAGCGCGAGCGCAAAGCCGGGCGCGACCTTGTGGTCGGCGTGGTTGAAACGCACGGGCGCGGCGAAACGGCGGGATTGCTGGCCGGGCTGGAGCAACTGCCACTGCGCGCGGTGCCTTATCGGGGCCGCAGCTTGCAGGAGTTCGACCTCGACGCGGCGCTGGCGCGCAAACCGGCTTTGCTGCTGGTCGATGAGCTGGCGCACAGCAATGTGGCGGGCTCGCGCCACCCCAAGCGCTGGCAGGACGTGCAGGAGCTGCTGGAGGCGGGCATTGACGTGTGGAGTGCCCTCAATGTCCAGCATCTGGAAAGCCTCAATGGCACGGTTGGCGCCATCACCGGCATTCGTATCAACGAGACGGTGCCCGATACCGTGCTGGACGCGGCCGACGAGATCATTCTGGTCGATGTGACGCCGGATGAGCTGATGGCGCGCCTGAAAGCCGGCAAGGTCTATCTGCCCCGGCAGGCCGAGCGTGCGGCGCAGAACTTTTTCCGCAAGGGCAACCTGATCGCGCTGCGCGAGATCGCCTTGCGGCGCACGGCCGAACATGTCGAAGATGATGTGCGCAGCTACCGCGTCGAAAAATCCATTGCCCCGGTGTGGCACACCGAGGGTGCCATCCTGGCGTGCATCGGGCCGCGCGAAGGCGCCGAGCAAACCGTGCGCACCGCCGCGCGTCTGGCCGGCCAGCTCAATGTGCGCTGGCATGCGGCGTATGTGGAAACACCGCGCCTGCAGCGCCTTGGCGTTGCGCAGCGGGACCGGATTCTGGCCGTCATCAGGCTCGCGCAGGAGCTGGGCGCACCGACGGCCGTGCTGGCCGGCAGCGATGCGGCGGCCGAGCTGGTGGCGCAGGCGCAGCGGCTCAACTGCGCCACGCTGGTGGTCGGGCGTCCCCATCTGTCCGTTTGGTCTACCCTGTGGAGCGGCCGCCGCACCATGACGCGCCGGCTCGCCACGCTGGCGCCTGGGTTGGACATGCTGGAGGTGGGCCATGCTGAAAGCACCCGGCGATTTGTGCAGACCCTGCAGCGTGGCGATGAAGAAGAGCGTGCGGCCTGGTACGGCAGCCTGCCGCCCTATGCCTGGGCCATTGCCGGCAGCGTGGGCATCACTTTGCTGGCCACGCCGCTACTGAAGTTTTTCGACCTGGCCAACATCGTCATGCTGTTTCTGCTGGGAACGGTGCTGGTCGCTCTGAAGTTCGGGCGCGGCCCGGCGGCGCTGGCGGCTTTCCTCAATGTGGCAGCGTTTGACTACTTTTTTGTGGCGCCGCGCATGTCGTTTGCCGTGAGCGACGTGCAGTACCTGGTGACCTTTGCCGTGATGCTGGTGGTGGGTTTGCTGACCGGGCAGCTCATGGCCGGCCTGCGTTTTCAGGCGCGCATTTCGTCCAGCCGCGAGCGTCGCGCGCAGTCGCTGTTTGAGCTGACGCGCGACCTGTCGGCTGCGCTGCTCAGTCAGCAGGTCACCGAACTGGGCGAAGCGGCGGTGCAGCGCAACTTCGGCGGGCAGGCGCTGGTGCTGGTCACCGATGCCCATGACCAGCTAGTCTTGCCGGAAAAGAACGCGCCGCCTGATTTCGATGCCAGCGTGGCCGACTGGGCGTTTCGCAATGCTCAGGCGGCGGGTCTGGCCACTTCCACGCTGTCCGCCCAGGCCTGGCATTACATCCCGCTGAAAGCCCCGATGCGGGTGCGCGGCGTGCTGGCCCTCAAACCCGCGCAGGCGCGCTGGCTGCTGATTCCCGAGCAGTTGCAGCAGCTTGACACGCTGGCGCGGCAAATCGCCATCGCACTGGAGCGTGTGCATTACGTGGACATTGCCCAGCAGGCTGTCGTGCAAATGGAGTCGGAGCGGCTGCGCAACACGCTGCTGGCGGCGATCTCGCACGATGTGCGCACCCCGTTGACAGCGCTGATTGGGCTGGCTGAATCGCTGCAGCGGTCTGAGCCGCCGTTGGCCAGCCCGCAGGCCGACATGGTGCAGGCGATGACGCAGCAGGCGCGCCAGCTCAGCGCGCTGGTCACCAATCTGCTGGACATGGCGCGTCTGCAAAATGGCGGCGTGAACCTGCATAGCGAGTGGCAGTCGGTCGAGGAGGTGGTGGGCTCGGCGATTCGTGCGGCGCAGCCGGCGCTGGGGGGCTGGGCGGTGCATACCGATGTACCGGCGGATTTGCCGCTGGTGGAGTTTGACGCCGTGCTGATGGAGCGGGTACTGGTGAACCTGCTGGAAAACGCCGCCAAATATGGCGCGCCGCCGATTGAAGTGCGCGCCCGCGCCACCCCCGACCGCCTGGTGCTCGCCGTGCGCGACCACGGGCCGGGGCTGCCGGTGGCGCTGCGCGGCCGCGAGGCGGAGTTGTTCGACAAATTCACCCGGGGCCAGACCGAGTCTGCCACGCCGGGCGTTGGGCTGGGCCTGGCCATCTGCAAAGCCGTGGTGGATGCGCACCGCGGGCAGATTGTGGCCAGCAACGCCCAGGGCGGAGGGGCAGAATTCACCCTCACCCTGCCACGCCGCCCGCCACCGGCCGCGGCGCCGGAATAAACTTGCTCAATGTCCCACCCCGTTGTTGTCGTTATTGAAGAC
>JAHFQQ010000249.1:0-2608 GCA_023259235.1 Polaromonas sp.
ACCGGACCGAACTGTTCTTCATCGACCAGCCGGGCCCCATCTTGCAGGCCGGTCACCAGCGTTAGCGGGTAGAAGTAGCCGGCCCCGCCCTTGGGCTGCCCGCCACAAACAATGGTGGCTCCGGCCTTTTTCGCACTTTCCACCAAGTCCACGACCTTGTCGTACTGCATCTTGTTCTGGATCGGCCCCATCACCATGCCATCATCCATGCCATTGCCCATCGGCATGGCCTGCGCCAGTTCCTTGAGCGCCTGCACGGTCTGATCGAAGATGCTTTCATGGACATAGAGCCGCTTGGCACAGGCGCAGGTTTGCCCCATGTTGATGAAGGCACCCCAGAAAAGCCCCATGGCGATGGCTTTGGGATCAGCGTCTGGCAGCACAATCGCGGCATCATTGCCACCCAGTTCCATGGTGGTCGGCACCATGTTGCGCGCAGCCGCCTCTGCGATGCGCGAGCCGGTGCGGGCCGAACCGGTAAACATGATTTTGTCGATACCTGGATTACTGGTCAGAAAGGCGCCCACCTCGCCCGCACCGCTGACGGTGTTGATCACACCTTTTGGCAGCACCTCGCTGATCAATCGCACCAACTCGAGGGTTCCAATCGTGGTGTATTCGGATGGCTTGATAACCACGGTGCTGCCCGAGCGGATGGAGGGGATGATTTGCCAGATTGCAATCATCAACGGCCAGTTCCATGGCGCAATTGCTGCAATCACGCCGAAGGGCTTGCGGTGAACTTCATCACGGCGGGTTTCGTCCTCAAAGACCACTTCCACCGGCAGATCCAGGCTGGCGGGAACCTGGGTCCAGACCTCGCAACCCCACAGTTCGAAGCGCGCCCCCGGTACCTGGTCCGGTCCAACGCCGCCAAGTGGCTTGCCCTGCTCTTTGGTCACCCATTCGGACAGGTAGGGGGCATTGGCCTTGATCACCTCGGCCACCTTCATCATCAGCGCCTTGCGCTCTGAATCCGGGCGCGCTGCCCAGGCGGGCTGCGCCGCACGGGCCGCAGCAATCGCCTGCGCCACCTGTGCCTGGCTACTAACCGGCACGCGGCCCAACGTCTCGCCCGTCGCAGGGTTGATCGACTCCATGCTCTGCTCGGAGCTGACCAACTGGCCATTGATGGTGTTGAGATAGGTTTTCATGAAGAACTCCAAAAGTAGGTGGATGGGTGAGTGAGTGAGGAAGACGTGTTGCGCGTACTCAAGGGAGCGGACCGCCCAGCCCCGTCAATGTGAAGGACTGAGGCGCACCGTCGGTGGCGACCAGTGCCGTGTAGGACTGCCTCTCGGGCTGGGTTTGGGTACTGAAGGTGTGACCGCCATCGCGACTGCGAGATACCACGCCGCCAAGCCCGACCAGCACCAGTTCGCCATCAGGCATCTGAATACCGGCAGTGAACGCCTCCTCGCTGCCACTTTGAACGTCACGCCAGGAACTGCCCTGGTCAACGCTTAGCAGCACGTGCCCACGCATGCCCCACACGATCAGCGAGCCATTTTTTAATGTCAGGCCGCCCCAAATTGACCCCTTGTACGGTAGCTTCACAGTGGTGAAGGTGTCGCCACCATCGACCGAATGAAACAAGCCGCCAGCTTCTGCCGTTACCCAGATGTCTGAGTTGGCACCAACAAATATGTCGTACAGGTGCCGGTCCGCCTGCTCGCCCTGGCTGATCGACAGCTCACGCCAGCTTCGACCGCCGTCGCGGGTTTCCATGGCGTAGCCAAAGGCCCCTACGGCCAAGCCCCTCTTGGCGTCGGAGAAGTACACCGAAAACAGTACAACGCCTTTGCCGGCGGCGTAGAGTTGCTCCCAGTTTTCACCGCCGTCGCGGGTTGCCATCACGACACCGCCGTGCCCGACGGCCCAGCCCTGCTTGTCGTCTACAAAGCTCACTGCGGTCAGCGTTTCCCGGGTCGCAACCTGGGTTGCTTGCCGCCAGGAATGGCCGTTGTCATCAGAGAGCAGCACAGTTCCGTAGTCGCCCACGCTCACCAGCCGCGAGCCAGTACGCGCGGCAGCCATCATGGGCGCCCGGCTGGCATGAGGGGCCTTGAATGCGGTCTGTGGCGCCGCAGCGGCGGGTGTTTGCACCGTCCCCGCTCTGGCCAGCGTGACTAGCGTGGCCAGCACTATTGCAGCACTGCTTATCCATTTGCGAGCAGTCATTCCCCACTCCGCTTGTCACTGGTAGGGTTGATCCGTGCGAAAGCGAGGCCTCTGGCCCGTTCCGCGGCCTGCTCACTCAGGCCCAACGAGTCAACGAGCCGCTGCATGAACAACTCCTCGAACCGTGCCATCTGTCCGTCGGCGTAGACAACCTCCCAGATCATCTCGAATATTTCTTCGCGCTCATCCACTGTAAAGCCATCGTGCACCGCCTGGGTGAAGACCCAGTCGTCCAATGCGGCTGCAAACGTACCGCCAGCCAGCTCCACAAGGTGTTGGGCTTCGGCTTGCGGCAAGGCGAAGCGCTCGCGCACCAGCCTGGCCACTGCGTCGCGTTCGATTGGACTCACCCGTCGATCGACCTGCGAGGCTTCAATTAGCAAGACGGCCACCGCCAGATCCTTGCGCGGAAATGGCAGCGATGACG
>JAHFQQ010000249.1:2618-4859 GCA_023259235.1 Polaromonas sp.
GGGCGTGGCGAAGGCGTGAAAGCAGTGAATTCAGAGGCATGGCGTTTTTCAATGAACCAAGGAGGGCGCGCGCACGGGCCTGCGCCGCGGAACCAGCAAATCAATGACCACCGCCAGCGCTGGCAGGAAAGTAATGGCCATCACCATGTTGACCAGAAACATGAAGGTCAGCAGCAGCCCCATGTCGGCCTGAAACTTGAGAGCCGAAAATGACCAGGTGGCTACGCCAATGGATAGCGTGATGGCAGTGAAAATGGTGGCAATGCCGGTTTCCATCAGAGCCTGTTTAAAGGCCGAAACGATGTCCACACCCTGAGCGAGATAAAGCTGCAGGCGGTTGTAGATGTAGAACGCATAGTCCACGCCTATGCCTACCGCCAACACCATGACTGGCAAGGTAGCAACCGTCAGGCCGATATCGAGTTCTTTCATGAACCAATACCCGAGGAAAGTGCCCAGCGTGAGTGGCAGGCAGCAGGCGATCATTGCCCGCCAATCCCGGTAGGTAAGGAACACCAGGGCGAGGATGGTGGCGTAGACATACAACATCATCGGCAGCTCGGTCTGTTCCAGCACTTCATTGGTGGCCGCCTGCACTCCGACGTTCCCGCTGGCCAGGAGCACGTGTACGCCATCAAGTTTCTCGCGCTCGCGAAACGCGCGCACGGCGGCGATCACCGTCTTGATGGTGTCGGCCTTGTGATCGGCCATGAAGATGTTGACCGGCAGCACGGTGCAGCTGGGGTTGAAGAGGCCGGAGCCCTCCGGAATCAGGCCTACTGAGTTGGCCAATGATTGTTGGTCGCGGGCCAGAGCCGTCCACTTAGGATTGGCTTCATTGGTTCCGGCATAGGCCTGCTTGGCCAACTGGGCCACCGATCCAACCGAAAGCACACCAGGGATGTTCGACATCTGCCAGCGAAACTGATCGCTGTAGGCCATCACGTCGTGGTGATAGCAGCCATCCTTTGGCGTGTCGAATACAACCGTGAGCACATCGAGCCCGAGGTCAAAGCTGTTGACGATGGACGCAGCGTCGCGGTTATAGCGGGAATCGGCGCGCAGTTCGGGCGCGCCTGGCTTGAGATAGCCGATGTGGCGGCCCTGGCTTTGGTGCATCGCGACCGCAAACAGGACCGCCAGGATCAGGGTGCCGATGATGGCGTTTCGGGTTTCGGCGATTTTGCCGAGAAAAGCCATGGCACGAAGGCGCGGGCCTCTGAGGCGGTTCGCCCGTTCGATATAGCGGTCATCGAACTTGAAATAGGAGGCCACCACCGGCAACATGATGAGGTTGGTGATGATCTTGTAGCCAACGCCGATCGATGCTGTGATGCCAAGCTCGCGGATCATTGGAATCGGGATAAGTGTCAACGTGGCGAAGCCGACAAATGCCGTGATCAAGGCCATCGATCCGGGAATCAACAGACCGCTGAAGCTGCGTCGGGCCGCGGTTTGCGAGTCCGCACCGGCACACACCTCCTTGGCGATGAAGTTGATCTGCTGAACGCCGTGAGAAACGCCGATCGCGAACACCAGAAACGGCACCAGCACGCCCAGCGGGTCCAGGCCGTAGCCGAGCAGTCGAAGGGTTCCAAACTGCCAGACGACCGAGGCCAGCGAACACAGCAGGGGCAGTACGGTGAGTTTCCAGGACCGCGAGTAAACATAGACCGCGGCCGCAGTCAGGAGAAACGCGAGCAGGAAAAATTTAACGACGCTTTTGGCCCCATCGGCGATATCGCCAATCTGCTTGGCAAAGCCGACGATTTGAATCTCGAACTGCGCGTCCTCATAATTGGCGCGCAGCTTTTCGAGGCGGGCTGCGAAATCGAGGTAGTCCAGCTTGGCCCGCGTCTTTGGATCTGTCTCCAGCAGATCGGCGACGATCATCGCGCCACTGTTGTCGCTGGCTACCAGGCTGCCAATGTAGCCGCCAGCCACGGCATTACGCCGAATGCGCTCGATCTTTGGCGGTGACAGTTGATCGGCTGTCGTGTCACCACTAATCACGTCCTCGGCACGAAACCCGTCTTCCGTCACCTCCAGCACACGTGTCGTCGGAGTCCAGAGTGAAGACACCGTGCGCCGGTCAACACCGGGCAGGAACATCACCGCCTGGGTGACATCGTAAAGCTTCTTGAGGGCCGGCGCTGTCCACACGTTACCGCGGCGGGGGTGTACCACGACAATGATGCGATTGGCGCCAAACACTTCCTGGCGGTACTTTAAGAAGGTTTG
>JAHFQQ010000250.1 GCA_023259235.1 Polaromonas sp.
GAAGATTCCGAGGCCAAACTCAGGCCTCATGAGCGTCTCGCGATGTCGCTGACGTTTCTCCAAATCGCAATCGCTCTGGCAGCCATTACTGTGTTGACCAAGCGACGCTGGCTCTTGTGGGGCTCGGTAGGCTCTGCAGCCGTTGGAATGGTTGCCGCGGTTTCAGCTTTTTTCTAGTCGCCTCGCCCTGAGAAGGCCAATATCCGGGTCTTGAAAATCATGCCGAACCCTGCATTCGGGGACGCTGCTGGTGTCATACGTATTTTCAATCTCCCTGGAAAATGCAAACTTGGCCCTGCGGGGTTTGACGTCGTCGGGCAAGAACTTGCCGTTGTTGTAAGAGGAGCGTTTCGGTCCGCGGTGTTCTCAGGCCATCAAGGACTCGTGCGCAATCACCGTACCGTGCAACGAGCGCTGCGAGGTTTCGGTGATGGTCACGTCAATCATCTGGCCAATCAATCTCGGCTGGCCCTTGAAATGGACCACGCGATTGCATTCGGTGCGGCCCATTAATTCTGCCGGATCCTTGCGCGATGCGCCTTCGACCAGCACGCGTTGCAGCGTGCCCAGCCGGCTGGCGCTGATGGCGCGCACGCTGTCGTCAAGCGCGGCTTGCAGCCGCTGCAGACGCCCCAGTTTGACGCTGTGCGGCGTGTTGTCCACCAGATTGGCGGCGGGCGTGCCTGGGCGCGGGCTGAAGATGAAGCTGAACGACGTGTCGTAACCCACGTCGTCAATCAGCTTCATCATTTTCTGGAAGTCGTCTTCAGTTTCACCGGGAAAGCCGACTATGAAATCGCTGCTCATGGCCAGATCCGGGCGGATGGCGCGCAGCTTGCGAACGGTGCTTTTGTATTCCATCGCGGTATAGCCGCGCTTCATCGCCATCAAAATACGGTCCGAGCCATGCTGTACCGGCAAATGCAAATGACTGACCAGCTTGGGCAATTTGCCATAGGCGTCAATCAGGCTTTGCGTGAATTCGTTGGGGTGGCTGGTGACATAGCGGATGCGCTCAATGCCCGGAATATCGGAGACATACTCCAGCAGGGTCGCAAAGTCGGCGATTTCGGTGGTGCCACCCATCGGGCCGCGATAGGCGTTGACGTTTTGCCCCAGCAGCGTGACTTCCCTGACGCCCTGGTCGGCCAGCCCGGCGACTTCAACCAGCACATCTTCAAAGGGCCGTGATACCTCTTCGCCGCGGGTGTAGGGAACGACGCAGTAACTGCAATATTTGGAGCAGCCTTCCATGACGCTGACAAAGGCGCTGGCACCTTCGACTCTGGCCGGTGGCAGGTGGTCGAACTTTTCAATTTCCGGAAAACTGATATCCACTTGTGGTTTGCCCAGACGCGCGCGTCGTTCGAGCAGTTCCGGCAGGCGGTGCAGCGTCTGCGGCCCAAACACCACATCGACATAAGGCGCACGCTCGATGATGGCCGCGCCTTCCTGGCTGGCGACGCAGCCGCCGACGCCGATCAACACGCCTTTTGCTTTCAGGTGCTTGACGCGGCCCAGGTCGCTGAAGACTTTTTCCTGCGCCTTTTCGCGCACCGAGCAGGTGTTGAACAGGATCAGGTCGGCTGCTTCCATGTCCTGCGTCGGCTCGTAGCCCTCTGCGGCATGCAGCACGTCGGACATCTTGCCCGAGTCGTATTCGTTCATCTGGCAGCCGAAGGTTTTTATAAATACTTTTTTACTCATGAAATACTATAAAAAAGATAGCTTACTACGCTTATTGCATATGGGTTAGAGTCGATTTTCTTCCGAGAAACAACAGCGCAACGCGGCTGGCTGGCTACTGTCCGTAGGGTGTCGGGCCGTTGCTGGCAGGTGCGGCAGGAGAGCCGCTGCTGAAATTGAAAACCGTCGTGTTCGCGCCGCGCCGTTTTTCCCTGGCTTCTTCGCTGTTGAGGATCCAGACCTGGTGCACCTGACCAGCGCTTTCGCGCAGGTAGTTCACCAGCAGTTTCTGGTTGACCAGCGCGGCTGACAGCACCAGGTGGTTGTTGGCGTCATGGATGCGCGCGCCCGGCGACAGCCGGTCCGGCTTGCCATCCAGGGAGATGTTGGGCGGTGCCAGCACCACCATCTCGCCGCGCAGGGCGTCTTTCGGGAATTGCCGGACGTGGGGCTTGACTTCATCGGTCTGGGCGGCGACAGGTGCCATGGCAAGACCGGCGGTTGCCAGCACCAATGCGGCGATGAAGCGGGGTGCGCAGCGGTTCATGGTATGTTTCCAGAGGCTGTGAAGTGATAAAGCCCCGAAGGCAGGAGCTTCCGGGGCTTCAGCGATGTTCATGGTGGTGATAGGTGGACTTGAACCACCGACATCAGCATTATGAATGCTGCGCTCTAACCAACTGAGCTATATCACCGTCAGCGCGGTATTATAGCGATTTGCCGAGGAAAGTCAGCGGTTCCTGAACGCGGGTTTGCGCTTGTTGACGAACGCATCCATGCCTTCTTTCTGGTCTTCGGTGGCAAATAGCGCCTGAAACAGCCGCCGCTCAAACATCACGCCGTCGCTCAAGGTCCCTTCAAAGGCCCGATTGACGGCTTCCTTGGCCGCCATGACACTCGGCTGGCCATGGCTGCAAATGGTCAGCGCGGCGCCCAGTGCTTCATCCATCAGCTTGTCCAGCGGCACCACTCGGCTCACGAGGCCCGCGCGTTCTGCCTCGACGGCGTCCATCATGCGGCCGGTCAGGGCCATCTCCATGGCCTTGGCCTTGCCGACAGCGCGCGGCAGACGCTGGGTGCCACCGGCACCGGGAATAATGCCGAGCTTGATTTCCGGCTGGCCGAATTTTGCGTTGTCGGCGGCAATAATGAAGTCGCACATCATGGCCAGCTCGCAGCCGCCGCCCAGTGCAAAACCGCTGACGGCGGCAATCACCGGTGTGCGGACGCCGCGGATCTGCTCCCAGTTGCGGGTGATGTAGTCGCGATTGTAGACATCGGCAAAACCGTAGTTCGCCATGGCGCCAATGTCAGCGCCGGCGGCGAAGGCCTTTTCGCTGCCGGTGAGAATGATGCAGCCGACGGCCTCGTCGGCGTCAAAGGCCTTGAGCGCGTGGCCGAGCTCATCCATGAGCGCGTCATTGAGCGCGTTGAGCTGCTTGGGCCGGTTCAGCGTCACGATGGCCGCCTTGCGCGCGTCCGGGCCTTCGGTGCGGGTGACAATCAATTCGTAGTTCATGAGCGGTATTTTCCTTTGAGTGGAGGGATGGATCAGTCAGTCAATTCAGTCCTGCGGCGCCAGCCAGGCGTTCACCAGCGCCTCATCGCGCACCGTCAGGCGCCAGGTCGTGGGGTCGGTGGGCAGCGTCAGCTCGAGCCGCAGCAGGCGTTTGTCGCGCGACACCAGGGCGACCACGTGTTGCGCCGCACCGGCATAAAGCGTGAGGTCGTCGAGCTGGCTCATGCGCCAGCCGCCGGCTGAGTCGTGTGCCTTGCGCCCTGCCGCGGCGGCTGGCTCCAGCCCCAGCCATTCATCGCCCGCCGCAAAGCCGGCGTGCTCGGCCGCGCCGCCGCGCAACACGGTCTTGATCTTCACGCTGCCCGGGTTCTCGGCAACGCGCAGGCCCAGCCGCTGCGCCAGTTGGGCCGGATCCTGCTGCACCGCCACGCCATGCTGCTCGAGCAGGGCTTTCAGCGGAAGCTCGCCCTTGCCATGGACCCATTCGCGCAACTCGGCGGCGAACGAGCGCCGGCCCACTGTCTGAAGCGCCTCGGCCACATCGGCCTGGCGCAGCGGCCCGGCGTTGCAGCGCAGCCAGAGCGCTCGCATCACGTCGTCCAGCGTCGCCCCTCGGGCAGTGCGGCCCGTGCCACGCAGGGTCAGGTCAAGGCACAGCGCCACCAGTGCGCCCTTGGTGTAGTAACTCACGGTGGCATTGGGCGTGTTGTCGTCAGGCCGGTAGTATTTCACCCAGGCGTCAAAGCTCGCTTCGGCCACCGACTGCACCAGCCGTCCCGGCGTCTGCATCACCTGGTTGATGGTTTTGTTGAGCAGTTTCAGATAGCCCGCGTTGTCGAGCAGGCCGGCGCGGCGCAGCAGCAGGTCATCGTAATAACTGGTGAAGCCCTCGAAGAACCACAGCAGCGCGGTGTAGTTTTCACTGTCGTAGCGGTAATTTTCAAATTCCGCGGGGCGCAGGCGCTTGACGTTCCAGGCGTGGAAATACTCGTGGCTGATCAGGCCGCGCAGCGTGCCGTAGCCCTCGGTGGTTTTCGATTCACCCAGGCGCGGCAGGTCTTTGCGGCGGCAGATCAGTGCGCTGGAGTTGCGGTGCTCCAGTCCGCCATAGCCATCGTCCACGGCATTAAGCATGAACAGGTAACTCCTGAAGGGTGGCTTTTTGCGGCCGCACCACAGGCGGATTTCGGCCTCGCAAATCTTTCGGGTGTCGGCCAGTAGTCGCTCGCCGTCAAAAGTGGCGGCGGCACCGGCCACTACAAAGCGGTGCGTCACACCGCGAACGCGAAAGCTGCCGCTCCAGAACGCACCCATTTCCACCGGGCAATCGACCAGTTCGTCGTAGCTGGCCGCCACATAGCTGCCAAAGCCGTGCCGGTTGACCTTTTCGGGCGTCAAGCCAGTCGCCACCGACCAGCCAGCGACTGTTTTGGGTGCCGGCAACTCCAGTGCGTGAGGCGCCTGCTCCTGGCCCTCTACCCGCAGGCACAGGCTGGTGCCGTTGAAAAATCCGCGCTGGGCATCCAGCCAGGCGGCGCGCACCGAAGGGTCATGGGCGTGCACCTCGTAGTTCAGCACCAGCGGTCTGGCGGGGTTGCACTGAATGCGCCA
>JAHFQQ010000251.1 GCA_023259235.1 Polaromonas sp.
TGCCCGTGCGTGCCAAGTCGGCCACAAAACCAGCTTCGGCCAGCCCCAGCCGCAAGTAAACGCCCGTCTTGGGTTCGTCTTCGACGATAAGAACTTGCATAGGGTGATTGTGCAGGGAAAGGTCAGCGAAGCGGCCACATTACCAATTTGTAATGTGGCTGAAAGCTGCTCGTAGGCGGGGCGCAGGCACCATCACGCTCACTTCTGAACGCAGCATTGTCGGCGGTGCACAGCACCTCCTGATAGTGCGAAGAACAACAAGTTGGGAACCCTTTGATGAAAATCTTGAGTGCCTTGGTCATAGGGCTATTTGCGGTTCTACCTGCAGGCGCACAAACCCTGGCCGATGCTTTGGAGAGCGCGTTGGCACGCCATCCCGTTGCCATGTCTGCGGTGCCGCGTGCACAAGCTGCCGACGCTCTGGTCGAGGCGGCCGCAAGCCTGACGCCTCGTCCCTTGTCGGCGTCCTTGGCCACGCTCAATGACAGACTGGGCGCTGACGGTGGCAGGCAGGAGTGGGAGCTTGAGATTGCCGCCCCGCTGTGGCTTCCTCGCCAGCAGAACGCACAAAAGGCCCTTGGCGCGAGCACTCGCGAAGTAGTACGTGCCAGTCAGCGCGCCCTGCGTCTGCAACTGGCCGGAGAACTCCGGGAAGCCTGGTGGGCCGTGGCGGCTGCGCGCAATAGCGAAGAACTGGCACAGCGCCGTGCGCGTACCGCCGCGAGCCTGGAAGCCAACGTGATTCGCCGCGCCAAGGCGGGCGAGTTGGCACGCGTGGACGCCAATCTGGCGAGCAGTGAGCGACTGGACGCGCAGGCAGCACTGGCGACGGCGCATTCTGAACGCCTGCAGGCAGAAGAGGCCTTTCGCGCGCTCAGCGCAATGGACGCCCCTGAAACGCTCATTCCCGAGCGTGCGGCCCTGCCGGGCCACGCAGCGCCCGCGGTCCATCCACAGATTGCCGCTGATCTGGCCGCCGCCCAGCTTGCCCGCGACCGGGTAGCCCTCGCTGACGCGACGCAGCGTGAAGCCCCCGAACTGGCACTGCGCGCGGTGCGAGATCGTAGTACCCGTGGGGAGTCTTATTCCAACGCGCTGGGCTTCAAGCTCACGCTGCCGTTCTCGTTGGGGCCGCGTGCTCGCCAGGAAAGCGCGGCAGCCCGTGCAGAACTGGCACAGGCCGAAGGACAGGTCGATCTACAGGAACGCAAGCTTTTGCAAGAAACCGGCAAAGCGAAGCGTGAGCTCGCGGCGGGCCAGCAGCAACTGCAACTTGGCCGTGAGCGCCTGAAGCTTGCCGCCGACACCCTTGATCTGGCCGAGAAGAGTTTTTCGCTTGGCGAGTCTGACCTTCCCGCCCTGCTGCGGGCGCGAGCGGCTGCACAGGAGGCCGAGGCGGCCCTCAAGCGCGAAGAAATCTCGCTCTACGCCTGGCAGTCCCGGTTAAATCAATCCCTGGGAGTCCTTCCTTGAAATTTCTGCGCATTCTCTATTTCGCTATGGCTCTGGCAGCGCCCGTCACGAGTTTTGCCCACGGTGGTGAAGATCACGGCGATACGCCGGCTCCCTTGCCGACGGTCGCTTCAGCACCACGTGCTGAAGCCCAGACAAGTGATTTCGAGCTGGTGGTCGAACAGCAAGGCCCGTCTCTGCTGCTATTCCTGGACAGCTTCGCGAGCAACGAGCCAGTGACCGGCGCCCAGGTGGAGGTGCAAAGCAGCAACCTGCAAGCCACTGCGACCGAGGTCGGTCCTGGCGCCTACCGTGTGGCAGGCGGTGCGTGGACGCTGCCGGGGACGCGCGCGCTCGCCATTTCGGTGCAGACCGCCAATACGGCAGATCTGCTCAGCGCCACGCTGGAGATACCTGCGAAGGTGGCGGCGGCTCCCGTTGAAAAGGCTGGCACGACCTTGCCTGGCGGCCGCACCATCTGGATCCTTGCGGGCGCCGTGCTTGTCTGCGCCGTCATCGTTTTCGCGTGGCTGCGTCGACGCAGAACCGCTCCCTCCTGAACAAGGCTTTTTTGATGAAAACCCTAAAAATAGTCTTCGCGGCTGGCAGCGCGTTGCTCCTCCTTTCCAACCCGGCAGTCGCACACGGCGACGAAGACCATAGTCCGAGTCCACCCGCCATTGCGTCTCCCGCAGCAAACCCGGCGCGCAGCAATGCGGCGCTGGCACAACCAGGCACCGACGCGCCACAGCGGCTGGCCGACGGCAGCCTGTTTGTGCCCAAATCCGTGCAGCGTCAGCTGGGTCTGCGCACGCGTGTCGCTCAGGTGCGGGACGTACCGGCTTCAATTGAACTTGCAGGCAAGGTCGTTGCCAACGCAAATGCCGGCGGACTGGTGCAGGCGGGGCAAGCCGGGCGCGTGGAAGCTGCGGGGCCGTCGTTGCCTGTTCTCGGTCAGGTCGTGCGCAGGGGCGAAGTGTTGGCTCGGTTGCAGCCGGTGATCAACAGTCTGGAGCGCGGTGCCAGCCAGTCACAGATTGCCGAAATCGATGCCCAACTCGCCATTGCCGAACGCAAAGTGGCGCGCTACGCGGAACTCGAAGGCGCGGTGCCTCAATCAGTAATCGACGCAGCTGGCCTGGAGCGTGACGCGCTGCGCAGGCGTCGCAGCGTACTTCACAGCGGCTTGAATGGGGCCGAAGCACTCCGTACTCCGATCTCGGGCGTCATCAGCGCCTCGCACGTCGTGGCCGGGCAGGTGGTCGATGCAAAAGAAGTTCTGTTCGAGGTGGTTGACCCGTCCCGTCTGGCGGTGGAAGCACTGGCGTACGACCCTGCACTCGCTGCCGGTATTGCCGCCAAAGCAAGCGCCGCTGTTCCCGGCGGCACCCTGGATCTGAAATATGTAGGCACCGGGCGGCAACTGCGCGAGCAGGCGCTGGTGCTTTTGTTCAACGTGCGTCCGGGCAGTGCGGCCGTTGCAGTGGGACAACCTGTGACAGTGCATGCCAGCACGACCCGCAGCGTCCGTGGCGCGGTGCTTGCGCGCACCGCGGTCATCAAAATGGCCTCTGGCGAGACCGCTGTCTGGGTGCATACCGAGGCAGAGCGGTTCGTACAGCGCAAGGTAACGGCGGTGCCTCTGAGTGCCACCGAATTGGTAGTGACGCAAGGGGTGAGCCAAGGCGAACGGGTGGTAACGGACGGAGCAGGGCTGCTGGCCCAGGTGCGCTGACATGTTCGCCTTTTTGATCCAGACCAGCCTGCGCCAGCGGCTGATCGTGCTCGGGGTCTCGCTGCTGCTGGTGGTCTACGGCGTGCTCACAGTGCGCCAGATGCCGGTGGATGTTTTTCCCGACCTGAACAAGCCGACGGTTACGCTGATGACCGAAGCCGGGGGCATGGCCCCTGAAGAGGTCGAGCAACTCGTCACCTTCCCCATTGAATCGGGCATGAATGGCATGCCTGGCGTCACCCGGGTGCGCTCGGTCTCCGGCATCGGCTTGTCCATCGTCTATGTAGAGTTCGAATGGGGTTCCGACATTTACCGCAACCGCCAGCAAATCAGCGAGCGTCTGAACCTGGTGCGCGAGCAATTGCCCCAAGGCGTTGTGCCACAAATGGGGCCGATTTCTTCCATCATGGGCGAAATCCTGTTGATCGCTTTGCCGGCCGACCCTGAAAAGGTCAGTGCCATGCAGGTGCGCGAGTACGCCGATTGGGTCATGCGCCCCCGGCTGCTGACCATTCCCGGTATCGCTCAGGTTACGCCCATCGGTGGCGATGTGCGCCAGTACCGCGTTGAGATCCGCCCCGCACAATTGCAGGCGCTCGGTGTCGAGCGTGAAAAACTCGACGGCGCGCTGCGCGATTTCGGTGCCAACACCAGCGGGGGTTTTCTCGAATCCCAGGGACGTGAATACCTGATTCGCCAGATTGGGCGAACCAGCCGCCTGCAGGATCTCCAAAACGTCGTGGTGAGCGTGAAGAACGGGCAACCCATCCTGCTCAGCCAGGTGGCCGACGTGAAGATCGCCCCAGCGCTCAAACGCGGCGACGGCGGGTACAACGGCAAGCCAGCCGTCATTCTGTCGGTGCAAAAGCAGCCCAGCGCCGACAGCGTGACGCTGACCCGCGAAGTCGAGCAGGCGATGGAGGAGCTGAAAAAAGGCCTGCCCGCAGGCTTCGAAGCACCGCAGTTCCTCTTCAAGCAGGCCGACTTCATTGAGCACTCGGTGCGCAATGTGCAAGAGGCCCTGCGTGACGGCGCCATTCTAGTGGCTGTGGTGCTGTTCCTGTTCTTGCTGAACGTACGCACCACGCTGATTTCGCTCACCGCCATCCCGGTCTCGCTGCTGGCAACGGCCCTCGTGTTTCACTACTTTGGCCTCTCCATCAACACGATGACACTGGGGGGTCTGGCGATTGCGATTGGCGAGCTAGTGGACGACGCTGTTGTGGGGGTGGAAAACGTCCTGCGGCGGCTCAAGCTCAACAGTGCCTTGGCAGTCCCTCGTCCGGTGGTCGATGTTATCGCCAGCGCAACGCTGGAAGTGCGCTCCGCCATCGTGTACGCCACCGTCATCATCGTGCTGGTGTTTGTGCCGCTGTTTGTTTTGCCTGGCATTGAGGGGCGGCTGTTCTCGCCACTGGGGGTGGCGTACATCGTGTCCATTCTGGCCAGCATGATCGTTTCGGTCACGTTGACACCGGTGATGGCGTATTACCTGCTGCCGCGCATGAAACAGATGGGCCATGGCGACAGCTGGCTGGTATCGCATCTCAAACGCTGGGACGCAAAATTGCTGCATTGGTCCTTCGGTCATACTACTGCCC
>JAHFQQ010000252.1 GCA_023259235.1 Polaromonas sp.
CACGCTTGAAAAAAAGGGCCTGGCCTACCAGGCCGACACTGACGCCGGTCCGGGCGACGTGAATTACCGGGTGCGCAGGTTTGCCGGCTACGGCAAGCTGTCAGGCAAGTCGCTCGACGAACTGCTCGCTGGCGAGCGGGTGGAAATGGACGGGAGCAAGGACGACCCGCTGGACTTTGTGCTCTGGAAAAGCGCCAAACCCGGTGAGCCGCCGGATGCCCAGTGGGACAGTGCCTATGGCCGCGGCCGCCCCGGCTGGCATATCGAGTGCTCGGCCATGGCCTGCGAGTTGCTGGGCGAGTCGTTTGACATTCATGGCGGCGGCGCTGACTTGCAGTTCCCGCACCATGAAAACGAGATTGCCCAGTCCGAAGGTGCATTCGGCAAGCCGCTGGCCAGCATCTGGATGCACAACGGTTTTGTGCGCGTGGACAACGAAAAGATGTCCAAGTCGCTCGGCAACTTTTTCACCATCCGCGAAATCCTGGCCCGCTATGACGCCGAAACGGTGCGCTTTTTCATTCTTCGCGCGCATTACCGCAGCCCGCTCAATTACAGCGATGCGCATCTGGACGACGCCCGCAATTCACTCAAGCGCCTGTACACCGCGCTTGACCTGGTAGCACCCGCCGGTGTGGCAATCAACTGGCAGGAGACGTTTGCGGCCCGCTTCAAGTCGGCCATGGACGAAGACTTTGGAACGCCCGAAGCGATTGCCGTGCTGTTTGAACTGGCCGGCGAGGTCAACAAGACGCGATCTCCCGAACTGGCTGGCTTGCTCAAGGCCCTGGGCGCTTGCCTGGGCCTGCTGCAGGGCGCGCCGGGCTGCTTCCTGCAGGCCGGCGCGGGGCTGGACGACGCCAGCATCCAGGCATTGATTGCCCAGCGCGCACAAGCAAAAACGGCCCGGGACTTCGCCGCCGCCGACCATATTCGCGACCAGTTGCTGGGCCGGGGCATTGTGCTGAAAGACTCGCCGCAGGGGACAAGCTGGGAAGTGCAATCGTGAGAGTTGCAAGTTGTTTTGGCCTTGCACCCTTTGGCAACAAGCCGGACATGCTATGAAAAAAATAGTAAAAAGCGGGCCTGCCAGCACTGAGCTGATCGAGTCAGCCGACGAGTCCTGCGACTGCGCGGCTCACCCCGTGATGCCCGCCTACTGGAGCGACGCCTGCAATCATCTGGTAAAAAAAGACCGGGTTATGAAACGGCTGATTCCGCAGTCTGGCAACACCTGCCTGCAAGCGCGCGGCGACGCCTTCAGCACGCTGGCGCGCAGCATTGTGGGGCAGCAAATTTCGGTCAAGGCAGCGCAGACGGTCTGGCACCGTTTTGCCGCGCTGCCCGAAAGCATGACACCGGGCAATGTGCTCAGGCTCAAAGTCGATGACATGCGTGCCGCCGGCCTGAGCGCGCGCAAGATCGAATACCTTGTGGACTTGTCGATTCACTTCGATGCCGGCACGCTCCACGTGAGCGACTGGCAGGAGGCGATGGATGACGAAGCCATCATTGCCGAACTGGTGGCGATTCGCGGCATTGGCCGATGGACCGCCGAAATGTTCCTGATCTTTTACCTGATGCGCCCCAATGTGCTGCCGCTCGACGACGTCGGTCTGATCAATGGCATCAGCCACAACTACTTCTCGGGTGAATCGGTCAGCCGCAGCGATGCACGCGAGGTGGCGGCAGCCTGGGCGCCGTACTGCAGCGTGGCGACTTGGTATATTTGGCGCTCGCTAGACCCCTTGCCGGTTCCCGATGCCAGGCCGGGGAGCGGGCAGATTCGAGTTTAAGCAAGCCTTGAGGAGCAGGAGATGGCGAAAAAGATATTCCTCGATTTTGAGCAGCCGATTGCAGACCTGGAAGGAAAAATAGAAGAGTTGCGCTATGTGCAAACCGAGTCAGCGGTTGATATTTCAGATGAAATCGACCAGCTCGCGAAAAAGAGCCAGCAACTCACCAAGGAGATTTACAGTGTCCTGAGTCCGTGGCAGATCACCAAGATCGCGCGTCACATCGAGCGGCCGTATACGCTCGACTACATCCGGGACATCTTCACCGACTTTGTGGAACTGCACGGCGACCGGCATTTTGCCGATGACCTGAGCATCGTCGGTGGCCTGGCCCGTTTCAATGGTACCGCCTGCATGGTGCTGGGCCATCAGAAAGGGCGCGACACCCGTGAGCGCAGCCTGCGCAATTTCGGCATGAGCAAACCCGAGGGCTACCGCAAGGCCCTGCGGCTGATGAAAACCGCCGAGAAATTCAGGCTGCCGGTGTTCACCTTTGTCGATACGCCCGGTGCCTATCCCGGTCTCGACGCCGAAGAGCGCGGCCAATCGGAAGCCATAGGCCGCAACATCTTTGAGATGGCGCAACTCGAAGTGCCGATCATCACCACCATCATCGGCGAAGGCGGCTCCGGCGGCGCGCTGGCCATTTCGGTGGCCGACCAGGTGATGATGCTGCAGTATTCGATTTATGCCGTGATCAGCCCGGAAGGCTGCGCCTCGATTCTCTGGAAAACTTCCGACAAGGCTCAGGAAGCCGCCGAAGCCATGGGCATCACCGCACACCGCCTGAAGGCGCTGGGCGTGATCGACAAGATCGTCACCGAGCCGCTGGGCGGCGCGCACCGCGATCCCAAGCAGATGGCGGCCTTTTTGAAGCGGGCACTCAATGATGCGTTCCGGCAGGTCAGCGACCTGAAGGTCAAGGAATTGCTGGACCGTCGCTATGAGCGCCTGCAGAGCTATGGCCGATTTACCGACACCAAAGCCGACACCAGCAGGTAAGCCCCGGCTGGCTGGTCGTGCAGCCGGCCAGTTCGAGTCGTTGAACGCGGCGGATCCAGCCAATCCGGCGCTGCGGGCCTTGTCGGCAATGGCGGGCGCCGGTGGCCTGAAACCGCCTCTGGGTGTGGCCTACAGCGGCGGCGCCGATTCCACCGCCTTGTTGCTGGCCGCCGCGCAGTGCTGGCCCGGCCAGGTTCAGGCGATTCATGTTCATCATGGGCTTCAGGCCGCGGCCGACGACTTCGTGCGCGTCTGCCAATCGGTCTGCGCAACTGCGCAGGTACCGCTGCATGTGGCGCAGGTCGATGCCGGCCATGCGACGGGCGAGAGCCCCGAAGACGCGGCTCGGCGGGCGCGCTACGTGGCGTTGGCGCGAATGGCCCGCAGGAATGGCCTCAATGGCGTGCTGCTGGGGCAGCATGCCGACGACCAGGTGGAGACCCTGCTGCTGGCGCTCAGCCGTGGTGCCGGCTTGCCGGGTCTGGCATCCATGCCCGAAAAAGTCGAACGCGATGGCGTCATGTTTTATCGGCCATTGCTGCAAATTTCGGCAGCCGGTTTGCGTGAATGGGTGCTGGCGCGCAAAATCCCGTTTGTCGATGACCCGAGCAACACCGACGAACGCTATACCCGCAACCGCATTCGGGCGCGCCTGCTGCCTGCGCTGGCACAGGCGTTCCCGCAGTATCGCGAGACTTTTGCCCGCAGCGCCCGACACGCCGCGCAGGCGCAGGCGGTGCTGCTGGAGATCGCCCGGCAGGATTTGATCGTGGCCGGCATGCCGCCAGCCATCAAGGCGCTGCAGGCGTTATCGCCGCCGCGCCAGGCCAACGCGCTGCGCTGCTGGCTGCTGCAGCACAAGGCCACGCCCAGCGCGGCGCAGCTTGAGCAGTTGCTGGTGCAAATTGCGTCCTGCACTACCCGCGGACACCGGATTGACCTGAAGGTGGCTACCGGCCACGTGACCCGGCAAGGGCCCGTTCTGCACTACTCAGCCAAAGGGGGCAGGGTGGGCGAGGCGGGCAGTTGCCCTGAGTGACCTGGCTATAATTTAAAGCCTTGCTGACTGCCCCGACACTGGGGAAAACGGCGCATTTGACAGCGGGCCGCGGCCAAGAGGCCGCAACCAAACAACTGACTGATATCCTGCAATGGCTTTGATCGTTCATAAATATGGCGGCACCTCGATGGGCTCGACCGAGCGCATCCGCAATGTCGCCAAACGCGTTGCCAAATGGGCGTGCGCCGGCCACCAGATGATCGTCGTCCCCAGCGCCATGAGTGGTGAAACCAACCGCCTGCTGGGCCTGGCCAGGGAGTTGGCGCCGGCGCGGCCCGATGATGCCTACGGCCGCGAGCTCGATGCGCTGGCCGCCACCGGCGAGCAGGCCTCCAGCGCGCTGCTGGCCATTGCATTGCAGGCCGAAGGCGTGCAGGCCGTGAGCTATGCCGGCTGGCAGGTCACCATCAAAACAAATAGCGCGTACACCAAGGCCCGCATTGAGTCGATTGATGACGAGCGGGTGCGCGCCGACCTGGATGCAGGCAAGGTTGTGATCATCACCGGCTTTCAGGGGGTGGATGACGGCGGCAATGTGACCACGCTGGGTCGCGGCGGTTCAGACACCTCGGCGGTGGCGATTGCCGCGGCGCTGAAAGCCCATGAGTGCCTGATCTATACCGATGTGGACGGCGTTTACACGACCGACCCGCGCGTGGTGCCGGAAGCCCGCCGCCTGCATACCGTGAGTTTTGAAGAAATGCTGGAAATGGCCTCGCTGGGCTCAAAAGTGCTGCAAATCCGCTCGGTCGAGTTTGCCGGCAAGTACCGGGTCCCGCTGCGCGTGCTGTCCAGCTTTACCGACTGGGACATCGACATCAACGAAGAAGCCCGCTCGGGCACCCTGATCAGTTTTGAGGAAGACGAACACATGGAACAAGCCATCATCTCGGGCATCGCCTTCAG
>JAHFQQ010000253.1 GCA_023259235.1 Polaromonas sp.
CGTGTGCCGACTGGCGCCATCCATCGGAGCATCCGCGGGGTCGCTCAGCCCGACCAATGTGTTGCGCACCCTGGCCAGCGCCTGGCGCGGCTGCTCCAGCGACACGCCCAGGTCTGACAGCATCACATCGAGCGCGGGCTGACCGTCCAGTTCGGTCACCACGTTATCCTGGCATGCCGTGATCTGGCGATGGATCGACACCGGCCGGCAGCCTTGCGTCACACGCGACATCAGCGCCACGCCCCTGGCAAAGGCAACACCGCTCAGACCGCCACTGAACACGCCACTGGCCGCACCCTGGCCCTGCACATTGCCGCGACCGCTGAGCGCAAATTGCACCGAGCCAAAGCGACTCGAGGCCAGGCCGCCAAAAACGTAGCCACTGGCGGTGCGCTGAGCCATTTCGTCAATCAGCTCGGCTACGTCGGGCGTCGTCGCGTCCGCATGCACCAGCGCGGTGTGCGCCTGAAAGCGGCCCGCGCTTGCCAGTGTGGAATAAGCGGGAAGGGGCGACACCCCCGAAAATACACGGTACTGATCATGCGGGAATTCACACAGCATGACGGCCAATGCGGGCTCGTCGAAATACTCGACGTTGTTGCAGGCAATGCCCACCCCTACGGTGCCGCTCCAGTCGGTGATTTCTGGCAGTTCGGCACTCAGGTGATCAAGAATATCCTGCGCCTGGCCGGCGTAATGATCCGTAATGTAGAGCAGCGCCAGCGTTGGCGAGCGGGCATAGCCGGGCGCCGCCAGATGAGCGCGCAACTGCGCCAGCACAAGGGCGGTCGCAGCTTGCCATTGCGAATGGGTGGCGTGGCCATAGGGAAAGAGCAGCATGGTATTTCGTAGGGTAACTCAATCCACGGACAATGTAACTGCGGTTCAAGCGACATTCGGGCCAGAGGGATGGATTTGGACCTTCCAGCGCGCACGCACGGCAAGCCGGCGCAACGGGGTGCGGCTTTGGTGCAAAAATGGAATGCCCCCGCGCGACGCATACAATCATGGATTCTGCACTCTGTCTTTATAGGCTGGAGCGCGTGTCAGTGTCCTTTTCAATTAGCCGTGGAGTTCGCCGTGTTCATTTCTTCCGCCTTCGCCCAAACCGCCCCTGCTGCCGCCGCAAGTGGCGACTGGATGTCCTCATTGACTGGAACGCTGCCCCTCGTGCTGATGTTCGTGGTGCTCTATTTTGTGATGATTCGCCCGCAAATGAAGAAACAAAAGGACCATCGCGCCATGATTGAAGCCCTGGCCAAAGGCGATGAAGTGGCCACTGCCGGCGGGCTGCTTGGCAAGGTCACCAAGCTTGGCGATCTGTACCTGACTCTTGAGCTCACTCCCGGTGTGGAAGTGCAGCTGCAGCGCAGCGCTGTCGTTCAGGTGCTGCCCAAGGGTGCCATCAATACCGCCAAATAAGGCCACCAGGCCGGCCAGCGTGTTGGCACACTGACGCCGTCCTCCAGTCCCTCCAGTTCACTCGCCCACCAGGAACAGCCGTCTCATGAATCGTTATCCAGCCTGGAAGTACGCCATTGTTGTATTTGCGTTGCTGATCGCAGTCCTGTACACACTGCCCAATTTTTTCGGCGAAGCGCCAGCGGTGCAGGTTTCCAGCATCAAATCCACGGTCAAGATTGACGCCACCTCCATGGACCGGATAGCGCAGGTACTCAAGGCTGCGGGCATTACCGCCGATGCCATTACCCTGGAGGGAAGCTCCGTCAAGGCCCGATTCGACAATACCGATACGCAGATCAAGGCCAAGGATGCGATCCAGAAGGCGCTGGCACCCGATCCCGAGGATCCGTCCTATGTAGTCGCGCTCAATTTGCTGTCGCGCTCCCCGGCCTGGTTGACCTCGCTGCATGCGTTTCCCATGTATCTCGGGCTGGATTTGCGCGGTGGCGTGCACTTCATGCTGCAGGTGGACATGCAGGCGGCATTGACCAAGCGCGTCGAGTCTCTGGCCGGCGACATCCGCTTGTCGCTGCGCGAAAAAAATATCCGGCACAGCGGCATCAGCCGTGACAAGCAGGCCATCGATATTCAATTTCGCGATGCCGCGACACTGGCTGCCGCCAAAGGGCTGATTCAGGATCAGTTTCCGGATATCCAGACGGTGGACACGCAAAAGGGCGACGAATACCAGTTGACAGCCAGCATCAAGCCGGAGGCCGCCCGCCGAATCCAGGATCAGGCACTCAAGCAAAACATGGTGACCTTGCACAACCGGATTAACGAGCTGGGGGTGGCCGAGCCGGTGATTCAGCAGCAGGGCGCCGACCGCATTGTGGTGCAATTGCCGGGTGTTCAGGACACGGCAAAGGCCAAGGATATTCTGGGCCGCACGGCTACGCTGGAGATGCGGCTGGTCGACGACAGCGCCGAAGCCAGGGCTGCTGCCGACAATGCAGGAGCCGTGCCTTTCGGTGACGAGCGCTTTCTGGAGCCCAGTGGCCAGGCGGTGATCGTCAAGAAACAGGTGATCCTGACCGGCGAAAGCCTGACCGATGCGCAGCCAGGCTTCGACTCACAGACCCAGCAGCCCAAGGTGGACCTGACCGTCGATGCAAAAGGCGGGCGCATCATGCGCGATGTCAGCCGCGAGAATATCAAGAAACGCATGGCCATCGTGCTGTTTGAAAAAGGCAAGGGCGAGGTATTGACGGCCCCGGTCATCCAGAGCGAGCTCGGCAACCGCTTCCAGATTTCAGGCTCGATGAGCGTGGGTGAAGCCAGCGACCTGGCACTGCTGCTGCGCGCGGGTTCGCTGGCCGCGCCCATGGAAATCATCGAGGAACGGACGATTGGCCCGACGCTGGGCGCGGAGAATATCGCCAAGGGTTTTCACAGCGTCACCTGGGGGTTTTTGGTGATCGTCGCGTTCATGGCCATGTACTACATGCTGTTCGGGCTGTTCTCGGGCCTGGCGCTGGCTGTCAACTTGCTGCTGCTGGTGGCAATTCTTTCGATGCTTCAGGCCACCCTGACCTTGCCCGGCATGGCGGCCATGGCGTTGGCCCTCGGCATGGCAATCGACTCCAACGTGCTGATCAACGAACGTGTGCGCGAGGAATTGCGCGGCGGCGCCTCGCCGCAGGCGGCGATTCATGCCGGGTATGAGCGCGCCTGGGGAACCATCCTGGACTCCAACATTACCACCCTGATTGCCGGTCTGGCCTTGCTGGCCTTCGGTTCCGGGCCGGTGCGCGGTTTTGCGGTAGTGCACGTCATTGGAATTTTAACCAGCATGTTCTCGGCGGTATTTTTCTCCCGCAGCCTGGTCAACCTCTGGTATGGCCGCCAGAAAAAGCTGAAAAACGTGTCTATTGGAACCGTGTGGCGACCTGCCTCGTCCGGCACCATCACGAAATAGTCCGCATCTTTTTTCCAGGCCGCTTTTCAAGGACCCCAGATGGAATTCTTCAAAATCCACCGCGACATCCCGTTCATGCGACATGCATTGATCTTCAATGCCATCAGTTTCGTGACCTTTGCGATGGCTGTGTTCTTCCTGTTTTCCAGAGGTTTGCACTTGTCGGTGGAGTTCACCGGCGGCACCCTGATGGAGGTGAACTACACGCAGGCTGCCGATGTCGGAAAAATTCGCAGCACGGTGGCTGGCTTGGGCTTGAACGATGTGCAGGTGCAAAATTTCGGCACCTCGCGCGATGTAATGATCCGCTTGCCGGCGCAAAAGGGTGTGAGCACCGCCCAGCAGAGCGAAAAGGTACTGGCTGCGCTGAAGGCCGCCGACAGCGATGTGTCGTTGCGCCGCACCGAGTTTGTCGGCCCCCAGGTGGGCGAAGAGCTGGCACAGGATGGCATGAAGGCGCTGGGGATGGTGGTGTTCGGCATCATGGTTTATCTCGCCTTCCGTTTTGAGTGGAAATATGCGGTGGCGGCCATCATTGCCAACCTGCATGACGTGGTCATCATTCTCGGATTTTTTGCCTTTTTCCAGTGGGAGTTTTCGCTTGCGGTGCTGGCTGCCGTGCTGGCGGTGCTGGGTTATTCCGTGAACGAATCCGTGGTGATTTTTGACCGGATTCGCGAGAACTTCCGCCGCTACCGCAAGATGAATACGGTGGAAATCATCAACAACGCGATCACCTCCACCATCAGCCGCACCATCATCACGCACGGCTCCACGCAGGTCATGGTGCTTTCCATGCTGCTCTTTGGCGGCGCGACACTCCATTACTTCGCCCTGGCCCTTACCATCGGTATCCTGTTCGGCATTTACTCCTCGGTATTCGTGGCGGCCGCAATCGCCATGTGGCTGGGCATCAAACGCGAGGACCTGGTCAAGGGTCCAGCTAAAAAAGAACATGACCCAAACGACCCCAATGCCGGGGCCACGGTGTAAGCTAGGAGAATAACCTTTTCGCTTGGTTGTGGCTCCAACTACCCAAAAAAACCGTCTTTTAGCTGAGCAGGCGCGCGCGCTGTTCACGGAACGCGCCGTGCGGATGCTGCCGATGCTGGCCAAGACGCTTCAAGACCGGCTGACCGCCATGATGGACCAGCCTGGCAGCACACGTGACATGCAGGAGCGGCGCGACGCCCTGATCGCATTCCAGAAAGACAGTGCAGCTTGGGTGCATGGCACCTCCAGCGCATGGACCCAGGCGCAGTATGTTCCCGCTGCGGTGACACCACCAATTCGAGTTGACAGCACCCTGCTCGAGTTGATGGGCGACGATATGGTCGAGGACAGGATTCTGGCCTCTCGTCTGGCACTGCGACTGCTTGATT
>JAHFQQ010000254.1 GCA_023259235.1 Polaromonas sp.
GACCGGGGCGCTGGATTACTTCAGACCCAGCGGATCCATGGCCTTGCCGTCGCCGATCAGTTGCCCCATCTTGAAGATGCCGCTCACGCGCAAGGCCGGCTGGCCATCGGCGCTCACCAGTCCCTGTCCAAACAACATATTGCGCGTGGTGCGAAGGACCTCGGCCTCGCCCTGCACCCATGCGCCCAGCATCGCCGCCCCCATGTAATCGATCTGCAGGCTGATGGTGGGCAAAAAACGCCGCTCCATGTCGCACTGATACATTGAGATACAGGGAATGAGCATGTCGGCAAATGTCGCCAGCATGCCGCCGTGGCAAATCCTGATCGGATTGGTATGCCGCTCCTCCACACGAAAACCCAGTAACAGGCGCTGGCCGGTCCATTTGCCGTAAAGCGGACCGTTATGCTGAACGAATGAGCCGCCGACTTTGATGGATCGGAATCCTTCGGGAATGTCGTCGGGGATATTGGCCGCAATATCGTCGAAATTGGAAGTGAGCGGAGTATGGATCATGAGCGTTATTGTCGAGGGCGTGGAGTTCGCCTGGTAAAAGCAACTACTATAAAGAGGTTTCCCAACCGACGACGGAGGGCATGACTTTCCGCTGGCGTTTTACCGCAAGCGTCGGCAATGGTCATGCGGGTGTTGAAATACACCTGGTATCCATAAGACCTTCCTTTTTTGGCATTGGGCAGCCTCTGCAACTTGGGAGCGACCCGTCAGCGTTCTGTAAACGCCATCACAGTGCGCGCTGCCACCGGGCGGCTCCCTGCGAGTGGTGAAATGAAATTCCCTGCTGGCCAGGAAACACCCGAACCTGGCGCTGCGGGCGGGCCGCAACACCGCTGGGGCTCATAAACTAGACTCCTTACCAAAACCGGTTGCGCTATCGTTCAATAGCTGCAGCTTCGACTTCAACTCCGGGGGTTTCAATGTTCCTTTCAGCATCCAGTCTTTTGTCAATTCAGCAAGCGGGCCAGGCGCTTCATACAGCGCGCCAGACAGTCTCTGACGCAGTGCGGGCGAAAGCCGAAAAGATGGTCGCCATGGTGGCCAGCCAGCCGTTCAGTCCCGAGAGTGATCGGGCCTATTCGCAACTGCGCACGGTGTCGCGTCTGGCACATGAACTGCAAGCCATGGAGGAGCAGCTCAAGACAATGTACCTGTCAGCGGCAGAGATCATGGCACCCGAGACGCCAGTATTGGTTGCCTTGCCTGACCCGGGCGGGCGTTCCCGCTTGCGCCATGTCGCGCAAAGCCATGAAGGGGCGGAAGACGTGAACGTCAAGACTGCGCCAAAACATCAAGCTCGCAAGGCACAGGCCAAGCGAGCACCAGCGAACCGGCCACAACGCTTGAGTCCCAACGACGAGAAGGTATTGCAATACCTGAAACATGCATTGGATCGCCGCAGCTGGAAACCGCTGACCCAGGCCATCATTGCGCAGGGGGCAGGGATACCGCTCGGCTCCGTGGGCCTGGCGATTCGCAGGGTAGTGGCCGCGGGGGCATTGCACGAGAAGGGTAAGGGGAGCTATCGGCTGGCCTAAGGCGGGCCTTTTCCAGACACCGACAAAACGCACGGAAAGAACAGATCGCCATGAATACCATGCGCAAGCCCGTCGTCGGACTGGCGCTGGGCAGCGGATCTGCGCGCGGCTGGGGGCACATTGGCGTATTGCGCGCGCTGGAGCAGGCGGCGGTACGCCCGGATCTGATCTGCGGCTCGTCCATTGGTGCGCTGGTTGGCGCAGCCTACGCCGTGGGTGAGTTGGACCGGTTCGAGCAGTGGGTTCTGGGCCTGGGTTTCGCAGAAGTGGTTTCCTTCATGGACTTCAACCTGTCGGGCGGCATGCTCAAGGGTGAACGTCTCATGAATTTCTTCCGGCGCAACTTTACGGACAGGCCCGTCGAGGGCCTTGACCTACCCTTTGCCGCAGTGGCTACATCGCTGTATTCGGGGACTGAAGTCTGGCTGCGCAGCGGCTCGACCGCGGAGGCCGTGCGCGCCTCCATGGCCTTGCCGGGACTGTTCACGCCCGTGCAGCGTGACGGGCGCCTGCTGGTCGATGGCGGTCTCGTCAATCCCGTGCCCGTGTCGCTGGCGCGTGCCATGGGGGCCGACATTGTGATTGCGGTCGATCTGAACGCGGACATCCTGGGCCGACACCTGCGCCCGGAACCGGCGGCACCGGATAAAGGCGTCGAGCGCGGCGCCTGGATGCGCAGGCTGCAGGAAAATCTTGGCTCCTTGTTGCCCGAGCCGTCAGCAGACGAGCCGCGCCTGCCGTCCATGCTGGACGTGCTCACGTCCAGCCTCAACATCATGCAGGTGCGCATCACACGCAGCCGAATGGCCGGTGAACCACCCGAGGCGGTGGTGGCGCCGCGGCTGGCCCATCTCGGATTGCTCGATTTCCATCGTGCGCGGGAAGCGATTGACGCGGGGCACCGGGCAGCAGAGGCAAGCCTGCCCTTTTTGCGGGAGCTTGGGCTGGGAAAGTGATTCACCCGACCGAGCCAGAGCTGAGTAGCCAAGATACCCGGGAAACTCTGCCCAATGCGGATGCAAACCCCCAAGAGTTCGAAATGCGCGTGCTCGCTAACGTCGCTGCACCGTGTCGATGGCAAGCACGTTGGAGTCTTCGGCGCCGTGCCCGGCCGCTATCAGCTGATCCATACGGGCCGCCACCGAGGGCAGTGCCGCCATCGGGCGATCGCCCACTGTCTCGAGCATCAACCGCACATCCTTGCGCGCCATCGCCAGCTCAAAACTCGGGGTGAAATTTCCTTTGGCCATGTTTGCGCCGCGCCCCGCCACCATGGTATTCAGATCGAGCAAACCGAAGAGCTTGATGGCGTCTTCCGCGCTGACGCTGCTCGCTTGTGCCATCGTGAGCACGTCAGCCATCACGGCTGCGACGCCAATGATCATGGCGTTGCCGAACAGCTTGTTGACGGCGGCGAGATCGGCGCGCTCGCCGAAGTACTCCAGCCGGCCCGTCATTTTTGCAAGATCAGCCTTGACCATTTCGAAGAGTGCTTTTGGTCCCGCGGCCATCATCGTGCCCTGTGCATTGCGCGCCGCTGCCGGTCCCATGAAGACTGGGCAATGCAGGTACTTCACCCCTTCGGCATTGAGCCGTTCGGCACGCGCCGCTGTGCGTACCGGCAGCGTGGTGGTGTGATCAATGATGATCGCGTCGGGAGAAAGCCCGGCGCGCGCTGCCGCCAGCACCTCTTCAACGATGTCGTCGTCCTTGAGCACGATGTGAACACGCAATGCGTTGCGCACCGCTTCGGCCGGGTTCGCCGCCGCGATCACGCCGAACGCCGCAAGCGCATGAACCTTGTCCGGCGAACGGTTCCAGGCAGTGACGGTATCGCCGCGCCTGGCCGCTGCTTCAGCGAAGGCGCCGCCGAGCAGGCCGGTGCCAAGAAAAGCAATTTTTGACATAAATGTGATCCTCGGGAAAGTCTGCCGTGCTTAAAAACGCGCGAGCGACGGATGGGAAATTCAGCCCCGCACCGCGGGAATCCTGTCGCGCGGTTGCCTGGCAGACACCGTCTTTCCATTATGCAGCCGGGTTTGCCGGTCAGCCACGCAGTCGGACCAATACCACGTCAGCGGCACCAGCACACCTGCGCGGCTGCCGGCAAAACGCATGCGGCGTTGCGCGCGCCATGAAAAACCACAGTGTCGGACCATGAAATGCGGTTGGCCACCAGCAGTATCGGACCATTGGCGGGCGGCGTTCCCCATGGCCCGCAGCACATTTAAGCCAGCATTACAGCAAATTCATCGGGTTGCGCAAGGCGCTTCGTAGGCCACCTGACCACCCACCAGGGTCCAGCGAACGCGCGCAGGAAGCTCATGACCTGAAAAAGGCGTGTGCTTGCCCTGGCTGCGCAAGGCCCCGGGCTCGATCCTCCATGCGTGGGACGGATCGAACACGCAGAGATCCGCAATGCCACCATTGACCAGGCGGCCAGCGCTGCCCTGCAGCGTGCCGAGCGCATTGCCCAGCACGCGTGCCGGCTCGCTCGTCAGCACCGCCAGGGTGCGAAGCATCCCGGCTTGACTTTCACTCCCCCACTTGCAGGCCAGGCCCAGCAACAATTCAAGACCGGTCGCGCCGGGCTCCGCCTCGGCAAATGGCAGTGTTTTGGCATCTTCGTCAACTGGCGTGTGATCGGACACCAGGGCATCAATGGTGCCATCGGCCAGTCCGCGGCGAATGGCGTCGCGGTCGCGCTGCTGGCGCAGTGGCGGGTTCAATCGCATGCGGCTGTCGAAGTAGCCAATATCGACATCGGTCAAGTGCAGGCTGTTGATGCTCACGTCGCAGGTCACGCCCAGGCCCTCGTCCTTGGCCCGGGCCACCAGCGCCACCCCCGCTGCGCTGCTGACACGGCACAGGTGCACCCGCGCGCCGGTGGCGCGGGCCAGCTCAAAAATGGTGTGCAGGGCAATGGTTTCAGCAGCCACGGAAACACCGCTCAGACCAAGGCGCGTGGCCAGCGCACCGCTGGCAGCCACACCTTGGCCGAGATGCATTTCCTGCGGGCGCAGCCAGACGGCGTAACCAAAAGTGGCCGCATACTGCAGTGCGCGCATCAGCACCTGGGTGTTGGCCAGCGGCACTTCAGCCTGGCTAAAGCCGACACAGCCGGCCTCGGTCAGCTCGACCATTTCGGTCAGTGCGTCGCCTTTCAGGGCGCGCGTCAGGGCGCCGAGCGGGAATACGCGCGACTGATG
>JAHFQQ010000255.1 GCA_023259235.1 Polaromonas sp.
TGCTGCATGGTGTCGATGTACAGGCGATCGCGGGTTACTTGCGGCGCTTTCTGATACTCGGTCAGTACCGAGCGGAAACGCTGCGCATCGCCTTGTGCCTGCGCAACAATGCGCGCCTTGTAGGCATCCGACTCTTCCTTCAGGCGCGAAGCCGAGCCCACGGCGCGCGGAACCACGTCATTGGCATAGGCTTGCGCTTCGTTCTTGGCGCGCTCGCGCTCCTGGCCAGCCTTGAGCACATCGTCAAATGCCGCCTGCACCTGCTCGGGCGGGCGCACCCCGCTTTGCTGCAGATTGATGCCGACAATTTCCACGCCGACCTTGTAGCGATCCAGGATGGTCTGCATCAATGCCCGCACCCGCGGCGCGATCTGGTCGCGCTCCTCGGCCAGCGCAGAATCCATCTTCATCTTGCCCACTACTTCACGCACAGCGGTTTCGGCGGCCTGAACTACCGCATTGGCCGGATCCTTGCTTTCGAACAGATAGGCGCGCGCATCGCTAAGGCGGTATTGAACGGCAAACTTGATTTCGACGATGTTTTCATCCTCTGTGAGCATGGCCGAGTCGCGCAACCCGGTTGCCTTGAGTATGTTGTCGCGCCCCACATCGACCGAGCGAATCTGTGTTACCACGACCACTTCGTGACGCTGGATCGGGTACGGCAAGCGCCAATTGAAGCCGGCACCCACCGTCGAGTAATATTTGCCGAACTGGGTCACAACGGCCTGCTGGCCTTCCTGGACAATGAAAAAACCAGTACCCAGCCAGATCAGGACCACCACGGCAGCGATAAGGCCCGCGCCAATGCCTGCACTTTTCATGTCCGGCTGAAATCCGCCGCCGTTACCGCCGCTGTTTCCGCCGAAGCCGCCCCGAAAGCCGCCCTTTTTACCGCCGCCAAACAGGCCGCCCAGCTTGCGATTGAAATCGCGCCATAGCTCGTCCAGGTCGGGCGGCCCCTGATTCGGCCGCTGGCCCTGTGGCGGACCAGCGGGCCGCTCAGGCTGCCTGTCGTCGGGAGGCTCCACCGGCTTGGCTTCCTCGGAAGACGGAGACTTGTTACCGTCCCTGCCCCAACGCGGATCGTTGAGGTTGAACATGCCTCGGGCGCGTTGTCTCAGCCAGCCTGGAAAGGTCGCCAATGGCTTCAGCACGGGATTCAAATTCATGGGATCAAGCTCACTTTGTTCATTACAGTTCTTCAGTACGGTGCCATTGTGCCTAATCAAATTGCCGGATCAGGCAATCTCTGCCGTGTCTGCCTGCCGCGCACCTGCCGCATGGCTGACCAGGAGTTCACGCAACATTGGCAGGCCTTCGCTGGTTTGGGCGCTGACAAACACCCGTTCCACACGCCGACTCGACCCCTCGAAGGCGTCCTTGAGCTCAAACATGTCACACAGCTGCAGGGGTAATCCCACTTTTTCAATGGCATCGAGCTTGTTGAATACCAGAATCTGCGGCACGTCCGCGGCTCCAATTTCGGACAATACACGCTGTACCTGTTCAATTTGCTCCAGATAGTCGGGATTTGCGCCATCAACCACATGCAGCAGCAGATCTGCATCAACCGCCTCCTGCAGTGTGGCGGCAAAAGCATTCACCAGTCCGTGCGGCAGGTCCCGGATAAAACCAACCGTGTCAGACAGGGATGCCGGGCCTGCGCCTTCTCCCAGGTAGAGCTGCCGCGTCGTTGTGTCGAGGGTTGCAAAGAGCTGGTCTGCCGTGTAGGCGCGTGCCTTCACCAGCGCATTGAATAAAGTGGATTTCCCCGCATTGGTGTAACCAACCAGGGAAATTGTGAAGGCGTTGCGCCGTGCCCGTTGTTTTCGCTGCGTTTGCCGCTGCTTCTTGACTTTGGCCAGGCGCTCCCTGGTACGTTTGATGGCGTCGCCGATCATGCGCTTGTCAAGTTCGATCTGCTTCTCGCCGGGGCCGCCACGGACACCCGCGCCGCCGGTTTGTCGCTCCAAATGCGACCAGCGCCGAACCAGGCGGGTTGATACGTACTGCAAGCGGGCCAGTTCAACCTGCAGTTTACCCTCATGGCTACGTGCGCGCTGGGCAAAAATCTCCAGGATCAGCATGGTCCGGTCGTTGACAGGCAACTCCAGGTGCCGCTCCAGATTGCGTTGCTGGGCCGGGCTGAGCGACTGGTCAAACAGAATTTCGGCGGCACCCGTGTCCTGGGCCAGCATTTTGATTTCGTCGGCCTTGCCGGAGCCGAGGAACAATGCTGCATCAGGGGCCTTGCGTTTGCAGACCACGCGCGCCACCGGCTGCAGGCCTGCGGTCTGCGCGAGCAAACCCAGTTCCTGCAGATCAGCGTCAAAATTTGGCAAACCCAGATCAACCCCTACCAAAAGGGTGCGAATTTGCTCTTTTACTGGTGAATCGTGCGAACTCAGCTGGCGGGACTTTCTTCAGGATCGCCGGTCGCGAAATTGACGGCACGGCCCGGAACGATGGTGGAAATGGCGTGCTTGTAGACCATTTGGGTCACGGTATTGCGAAGCAGAACCACGTATTGATCGAACGATTCGATCTGACCCTGTAATTTGATTCCGTTTACCAGATAAATTGAAACAGGCACATGCTCGCGACGCAAGGTGTTGAGAAATGGATCCTGCAAAAGCTGACCTTTGTTGATACTCACGATATTCTCCGTGTTCAAAAGTTGATGAGGCTTGACCTTACCACAGCCAGTCCGCGGCTCCGGTTGTCTTAAGCCGATTCCTTGCCCATGAAGGGGTTGTGCGAACTTTTCATCTGGATGCGCAACGGAGTGCCAACCAGGCTGAACTCCTTGCGAAACCGCCCTTCCAGATAGCGCTTGTAGGCTTGCGTGACATGCTCCAGCGAGTTGCCGTGAATGATGATGATCGGTGGGTTCATTCCGCCCTGGTGCGCATAGCGCAGCTTGGGGCGGAATATGCCGGAACGCTGGGGTTGCTGGAACTGGACCGCCTCGAGCAGCAGGCGTGTCAGCACCGGAGTGGACATCTTGCGGTTGGCCGATGCGTGGGCTTGAATGATGGCCTTCCAGACCGGCCCCAATCCCTGGCGCTTGATGGCCGAGACCGGAAGAATCGACGCAAATTTGAGAAAGCCCAGCCGGCTTTCAATCGAACGCTCGAGTATTTCGCGCTGATAGCTATCGATCGCATCGGACTTGTTGATGGCCACGACCACCGCACGGCCGCTTTCAAGAATGTAGCCCGCAATGTGCGCGTCCTGATCGGTCACGCCTTGCGTGGCATCGAGCAGGAGCAAAACAACGTTGGCGCTTTCTATGGCCTGAAGCGTCTTGACAACAGAAAACTTTTCAATCGACTCAAACACCTTGCCTTTGCGACGCAGCCCGGCGGTATCAATCAGCTCGAACTTCTGTCCGGCATGCTCAAAAGGCACGGAAATCGCGTCGCGTGTCGTTCCTGGCAAATCGAACGCAACCAAACGCTCCTCACCCAGCCAGGTGTTGATCAAGGTGGACTTGCCAACATTGGGGCGGCCTGCCACGGCAAGCCGGATCACCGACGGATCCGGCGCTTCAGCCTCTTCATCGATTGCCGGCAGATTGAGCGGCTCCAGCGCAAGATCCACCAGTGACCGCATTCCCTGGCCATGCGACGCTGAAACCGGCAACACCTCACCCAGCCCAAGCTCAAAAAACTCGGAAAACTGAACTCCCTGCATCATGCCCTCTGCCTTGTTGGCAGTCAGTACCGTTGGCTTGCCCAGTTTGCGCAGGTACCTGGCAATGTCATGGTCCTGTGCGCTGATCCCGGCCCGGGCATCGACCACGAAAATCACCACGTCGGCTTCAGCCACGGCTTGCCGGGTCTGCTTGGCCATTTCCTTGTAAATCCCGGTTGTGGCGTCGGGCTCGAAACCGCCCGTGTCGATGACGATGTACTCGTGGTTGCCCAAGTGTCCGTTGCCGTAATGACGGTCACGCGTCAGGCCGGCCAGGTCCGCCACGATCGCATCGCGCGTCTTGGTGAGGCGGTTAAAAATGGTCGATTTACCGACATTCGGTCGTCCGACCAGCGCAATGACAGGTTTCATCAATCAGGTTTCAGGGGCGCTGCGCCTATTCAGGCCGAAAAGCGTAGACACCGCCGTTTTGCGTCACCGCGATCAGGGTGTTACCTGCCAGCACAGGCGCTGCGGCGATGGCCGACCCATCGGTCGACAGACGATTCAGCAAGGAGCCATCCTCACGCGACAGCAGGTGGATGAAACCGGCGAAGTCACCGATGGCCACGGAGCGTCCGGCCACCAGTGGCGCCGTCAGTCCCCGGAAACGCAGGCGATCGGTCGACCACGCACGCTCGCCATCGGCACGCCGCCAGGCGATGACCCGGCCATCCGCTTCCGTACCGAACAGCAGGCGATCATCGCCATCAATGCCTTGCGCGCCGTTGGCCGGCTTGGTCCAGAGCAGGCTGCCGCGAGCCGCATTGACACAACCGATGCTGGCCTGAAAAGCGCGCGCGCAGACAATGTCGCCTTCCCTGCTGACGCGTCCTACCAGATCGACAAGCCGCTCCACATCGTTGACGCCACGCGGCGAGGCAATGGGCGCCTCCCATTGAATGCTGCCGCTTGAAGGGTTGAGGCCCACCATGCGGCCACCCAGACCGACCACCAGCGTATTCCCAACCGCCAGCATCACGCCATCCTGACGCAGCACCAAAGGCTCGCTCGGGCGCTGCTGCGACCACAGCGCGCG
>JAHFQQ010000256.1 GCA_023259235.1 Polaromonas sp.
GGCTGTCCAGCGCCGCTTCATAGGTTGCCAGGCCGGTTGGCGACGTGCTCACTCCCAGGAAGGCGCCCGTGATGTCAGCCAGGTCATTGGAGCCACCGTCAATGATCACCAGGTCGCTGGCCGTCAGCGTTGCCGATCCAGCCGCCATCTGGTAGGGAATTGAAAACGGCACCGCATTGCCCGGCGCCGATGTATTGGTGAGATTGTTGACACGCCCGCCTGCCACGGCGTAATTGGTGCAGTTTGTCTTGGGGACAAACGTGGTGCCATTGAAGTTGAAGAACGAGCACAGGGGGTCAAAGCCGAAACTCGCCGCCACGCGCTCGGGGAAAATCAGGAACGGATTGGCAGGGTCGGCGCTTTGAATGGTGAATTTGTAGCCAAAGGTGCCACTGTCGGCAAGACTGTCGCCAAACACCTTGACCGAACTCACGCTGGTCCTGGGTGCGGTGTCCGCGCCTCCGCCGCCACAACCAGCCAGGACCAATGCACACCCGGCCGCGAGCGCAACCCAATTCCATCGTTTCATGACTGACTCCTTTAAAAAAGTACGACCGTTCGCTTCAATGATAATGATACGGCAACAAGGCGTGCGCCAACAGCGGGTAAACACGGGGAATCAGCTCCATCGAAACGGAATAGCAGGCTCGCCCGCAGGATGGTCGGCAACGGGCCTGCCAGTGCCTGTCAATCCAGTGTCTTGCGATAAACCGCCAGGCCCAGCGCCATCGACGCCAGCATGAAAACCAGAATGGGCCAGATGTTCGGCCACAGTTCGACCAGGCCATTGCCCTTGAGCATGATGCCGCGAACCAGGTGCAGAAAGTGGGTCAGGGGAAGCAGGTTTCCCAGCCACTGGGCCCATTGCGGCATGCCGCGAAATGGAAACATGAAGCCCGAAAGCAAAATCGACGGCAGGAAAAAAAAGAAGGTCATCTGCATCGCCTGAAGCTGGTTGCGCGCGATCGAGGAAAACGTGATGCCAAGCGTCAGATTCGCGGCAATGAAAAGCATGACCGAAAAATACAGCAGCAGCAAGCTGCCCAGCAACGGCACATCGAAAATCAACAGCGCCGCAAGCAGCAGCAGCGTGACCTGAATCAGGCCAATCAGAATGTAGGGAACGATCTTGCCGGTCATCACTTCGATCGGCAGGGCCGGCGTGGCCAGAAGGTTTTCAAACGTTCCGCGTTCGCGCTCGCGCGTCATCGCCAGGCCGGTCATGAGAATCATGGTCATGGTAAGAATGGTTCCCAGCAGCCCGGGAACGATGTTGTAGGCCGTCACGGCCTCCGGGTTGTAGCGCCGGTGGATCCGCAGGTCCACCGGATCGGGGCCGGGGTTGAGGCGGGCCAGCGGACCGTCCAGGTCACGTGCCAGCGCAGTGCGGGCAACCCCGCTCAGCGCCGCAATGGCGTTGCCGGTGGCGCTCGGGTCGGTCGCGTCGGCCTCGACCAGCAGCACCGGCCGCTGCCCGCGCACCAGATCCCTGGCGAACCCGGGCGGCACCGTGATGACGAACTGAACTTCGCCACGCGACATCAGCGCCTCGGCTTGCGCCTCGCTGCCGACCTCGTGATTCATCCTGAAATATCCGCTGTTCCTGAGACCCTGAACCAGGCTGCGACCGTACTGGCTGTGATCAAGGTCGAGCACCGCCGTGGGAAGCTGCCTGGGATCCGAGTTGATGGCAAAGCCGAACAGCACGAGCTGCAGGATCGGAATGCCGACAACCATGCCGAATGTCAGGCGGTCACGCTTGAGCTGAATGAACTCCTTGACGATGATGCCGCTCCAGCGCGACCATGAAAGCGCCTCGAAGGTCATGCGCCATTGCCTTCGCTGCCCTGCATCAGGCTGATGAACACGTCTTCCAGCCCGGGTTCGATGGCTTCCCAGCGGCTCGTGCCTTGGGCCATCAGCCGCTGCGCGGTTTGCGCCAGTGCCGCGCGATCATGGCCAATCACGTGCAGGGTGTTGCCAAATGCCGTGACCTGCTCCGCGCCGGGCTCACCGCGCAGCATCGTCGCCAGCGCCTGCAGGCCGGCCCCCGAGACCGCATAGCCGACAAGTTGCTGGGCCGCGATCACCTCTTGCATGGTGCCAGTCGCCAGCAATCGGCCATTGGCGAGATAGGCCAGGCGGTGGCAGCGCTCGGCCTCATCCATGTAGTGGGTGGAGACCAGCACGGTGATGCCCGAGGCCGCAAGCTGGTGAATCTGGTCCCAGAAGTCACGCCGGGCCTTCGGGTCCACGCCGGCTGTTGGTTCGTCGAGCAGCAGCAGCCTGGGCTGGTGCAGCATGCAGGCTGCCAGCGACAGGCGCTGCTTCCAGCCGCCCGACAGGCTGCCAGCCAGTTCATTTTTCCGCGCCATGAGGTGGAGACCGTCAAGGGCGCGGCCGACGGCTTCGTGCCGGTCGCGCATACCGTACATGCGGGCCACGAAGTCAAGATTTTCACGGATCGTCAGGTCCTCCCACAATGAGAAGCGCTGGGTCATGTAACCCACTTCGCGTTTGATCGCTGGGGTCTCCCTGATAATGTCGTGACCCAGGCAGGTGCCGCTACCTGAATCGGGCGTGAGCAGGCCGCAGAGCATGCGGATCGAGGTCGTCTTGCCACTGCCGTTGGGTCCGAGAAACCCATAGATTTCGCCCTGGCGCACCTGCAGCGACAAATCCCGCACCACCTGCTTTGCGCCAAACTGCTTGTTCAGCCCGCGCACGTCGATGACCCATTGGGCAGACTGCATGGCTATGGCAGGGAGACGTCAACCGGCTGGCCGGGCTTTAAGCGCATCGCGTCCGCTGGCGCCGGCCGTGCTTCCACCAGAAAGACCATCTTGCTGCGCTGCTCGCGGCTGTAGATCACCGGCGGGGTGTACTCGGCCTGGCGCGAGATGAAGCTGATCTTCGCCGCAACGGGTTTCGCGCAGCCGTCGCAGCGCAGCGTCACCGCGCGGCCTTCAAGCAAGCTGCCCAGCACTGCCTCTGGCACAAAGAAACGCACCTTGATATTGGCTGGCGGCAGCAGGCTCACGACCGGACTGCCGGCAGGCACCCATTCGCCCTCCGAGTAGTAGGTGTCCTGCACCAATGCCTCGGCGGGCGCCGGGATGGCGCGCTGCGCCAGGCGCCAGTCGGACTGCGCCACCACCGCCGTGGCCGCGTCCACCTCCGCCCTGGCCGCCGCGACTTCCTTGTCACGGCCAATCGCCAATCGGGAATTCTTCAACTGCGCCTCAATTTCCAGCACCCGGGCCTGGTCGCGCTGGTAGGCAGCGCGCGCCGCATCGAGGGCGGCGCCAGACACAAAGTGGGCGGCAAACAGCTTTTCCTGCTGCGCCAGTTGCAGCGCCGAGAGTCTGCGTGATGCGACCGCCTCCAGCTGCTGGGCACGGACCGCCTCGATTTCGGGCGCGCGGCGGCCCGTTTCCAGGTTGGCAAGCCGCGCCTCGGCGCTAACCAGCTTGCCCCGAGCCTCGTGCCTGAGCGCTTTTTCGTTGTCGTCTTCCAGGGAAAACAGCGCTGCTCCTGCCTCCACCACCGCCCCGCGGTTGACGAAGCGCTTTTCAAGTCTTCCCGCGGCAGAGGCCGCCACCAGGACGAATTCGCCCTCCGCGTAGCCCTGATAGCCGGCAGGCGCCGGTTGGCCGCAGCCCGAAAAAACCGCGCCAAAGACCATTGCAGCAGCAGCGAAACGCATGACTTTGGTGGCGGTGATGTCGGGCGAATTTGACACAGTGAAATATTATTGCCGGGTCGCCCGCGATGCTACTCCCGGTCGCTGCCAAACACGTGGTCCCAGAACGGACTGGTCACGCCGTAGTGACCAGGCGGCATGCGGGAGCTGTGATGCAGCGCATGCCAGCGCCTGAGATGCATGAACCAGGCATATTTCGCGTGCCAATGATGGGTTGCGTGGTGCGCGATCGAGTAGGCCAGGTAGCCGGTCAGCACGCCGAAGGTCAGGGCGCAGGCGCGCCACAGTCCTCCCAGTGCCCATTCGGGAAGAAACACCAGCGCCGCAATCAGTGTGGCGCTGAAGAGGGTCGGCGTGCTGATCAGCGCCGCTGGACGTTGATGGTGCTCCGCATGCCATGCGCTGAATGGCGGCAAGCCATGCAGAACAAAACGGTGCAGCACGTACTCGATGAGAGTCCAGCCAAGAAGGCCAAGCAGCGCAAACGCCAGGATCTCCCAGCGTTGCTCGCGCGGGCCGGCGATCATCAGGAAAGCCGCCAGGCCCGCCGAAGTGGCGCCATAGAGCACGAAGTCGGCGCCGTAAGCCAGCTTGCCGTGCTCCAGCGAGAAAAGGTGTAGCGGGTTCATGGTTCAGCCAAGCAGTCAGTGTTGAAGTTTTCCCGGTTTCGCATATTCCATAAACGGCTCCATTATGCGATTTTCCTGTCTTCCCGCACGAAGCGCGCGGCCGGTTTATCCTGCGGCCAGCGCATCCGGGTCCGGCCGCGCTGGCCGCTCACAACTGAAATGCCACCCAGCGGATCAGCCCTTCGGCGAATTCACGCAGCGCACCGGGTGGTCGCGCCCGGTACATTGACGCACCGGCGCGCTGGCGCTCAATCCACTGCGCAAAACGCCTGATATCCGCTGGTTCAAAAAAGGCAATCATCAGCTCGTAGTTCAGAAACAGGCTGCGCTCATCAAGATTGGCCGAGCCTGCCAGCGCCAGCACGTCGTCGATGATGACGGCCTTGGCGTGGATCATTT
>JAHFQQ010000018.1 GCA_023259235.1 Polaromonas sp.
CATCGAGCGCGCCTACCGCAAAGCCATCGGCCAGGCGCGCGATGAAATCATCATCGCCAATGCGTATTTTGTCCCGGGCGGGAAACTGCGCCGCGCCCTTGTGAAGGCTGCCAAACGGGCGGTGCGTGTGACATTGCTGCTGCAGGGCAAGTACGAGTACTACATGCAATACCATGCAGCCCCGCCGGTCTACGGCGTGCTGTTGGCGGCGGGGGTCGAAATTTACGAATACACGACCAGCTTTCTGCATACCAAGGTGGCCGTGGTGGATGGCCATTGGGCCACCGTGGGCTCGTCCAACCTGGACCCCCTGAGTCTGCTGCTGGCGCGGGAAGCCAACGTGGTGGTCGAGAGCCGGGTATTTGCTGAAGATCTGAGAGCCCGTCTGCTCAAGGCCATGGCCAGCAACGGTCAGCGTGTGGACCCCGCCGCTTACAGCCGTCGGCCCCTGAGCCAGCGTCTGCAAGGCTGGATGGCTTATGCCTTGATCCGGCTGGCGCTGCTGGTGACCGGGCAGCGTTATTGAGCCTCAAGTCTCATGCGGCCCACCCGCAAGGATGCTTGTGCGATATCAAATTAATAGCTGCCTGCGCCCGTCCTGAAAGGGCAAAGGGGCCAAAAGCCTTGTAAAAATTCAGGGAAGCCGATTTTCCGGCAGGCTGGTAATATCTGACATGCTTATGAAAATCACTACGACCCCCCCAGATGCGACCGATGAGGGTACGCCTGTTTCCGTCAGGATTCGCGAGCGACTGGCCCAGGCCCGCAAGCGTTTTTATGCCAATGACAACATCGCCGAGTTCGTGGCGCCCGGTGAGCTCGAAAAGCTGCTCGACGAGGTTGAAGTCAAGATGCAGGGCGTGCTTGACAGCCTGGTGATTGACACCAAGGGCGACCACAACTCCCAGAACACCGCGCGACGCGTGGCCAAGATGTACCTGAACGAAGTGTTCAAGGGGCGTTATTTGGCGGTACCGGAGATCACCGAGTTTCCGAACACCGTGCATCTCAATGAACTGCTGATCGTGGGGCCCATCACGGTGCGCAGCGCCTGCTCGCATCACCTTTGCCCAATCATCGGCAAGGTCTGGATCGGCGTGATGCCCAACGAGCACACCAACGTGATCGGCCTGTCCAAATACGCGCGGCTGGCCGAGTGGGTGATGGGGCGTCCGCAAATTCAGGAGGAAGCCGTGGTGCAACTGGCCGACCTGATCATGGAGAAGACCCAGCCTGATGGCCTGGCCATTGTGATGGAAGCCAGCCACTTTTGCATGTCGTGGCGCGGTGTCAAGGACATGGACAGCAAGATGGTCAACTCGGTGATGCGCGGCGTATTCCTGAAAGACGCGTCGCTGCGTCGCGAGTTCCTGGCGCTGATCCCGCGGAAAGGATGATTCGATGCTGGTACGTCTGCTTTACGCGAGCCGCGCCCTGGACGCCAGTCCGCAGGCCATCGAAGCCATTTTGGCGCAATCGCTGCAGTGCAACCCGACCTGCGGCATTACCGGCATTCTGTGTTACGGCGGGGGTATCTTCCTGCAGGCCATTGAAGGCGGGCGTATGCCCGTCAGTGAACTCTACGGCCACATCCAGCGCGATCCGCGCCACAAGGATGTGGCGCTGCTTCACTACGAGGAAATCTCCGAGCGCCGCTTTGGCGGCTGGACTATGGGGCACGTCAACGTGCACAAACTGAACCAGTCCATTTTGCTCAAATATGCGGAAAAGCCCGAGCTCGATCCGTACTCGGTGTCCGGCAAAGTGTCCCTTGCGCTGCTGGAAGAGTTGATGGCCACGGCCTTCATCATTGGCCGGGCCTGAGTCAGCCGGCATCGCGTCGGCGCGCGGCGCGACACGGGCCGCGCCACCTCTGCTGATAGGCTGCGATTTTTCCAGTCGCCCCAGCCGTCGCAAGCCGGTTGTGATCGCCAGCGGCAACGCTGCAAAAGGCAGGCTGCTGCTGGCCGGTCTTGAACGCATTGAATCGCTGGACGGATTCGAGCACTGGTTGCGTCAGGAGCGCTCCTGGATCGGTGCCTTCGATTTTCCGTTCGGCCTGCCACGCGAACTGGTCATCGCTCTGGGCTGGCCCACGCAGTGGGCTGAGCTGATTCATCACTATGCGGGGTTGAGGCGATCCGAGATTCGCGGGCGCTTTGCGGCCTTTTGCGATGCCCGCCCCGCAGGCGGAAAATTTGCCCACCGCGCCACCGACCGTCCGGCGGGCTCCAGCCCTTCCATGAAGTGGATCAACCCGCCGGTGGCCTACATGCTGCATGCCGGTGTGCCGCGGCTGCTGGCGGCCGGCGTGCACCTTCCATGCCTTCACGATGGCGATGACAGCCGGGTTGCATTGGAAGGCTACCCGGGCCTGCTGGCGCGCGAGGTGCTGGGCAAACGCTCCTACAAGAGCGACGACAAAGCCAGGCAGACAGCGGAGCGCCTGATTGCGCGCAAGGATCTGATCACCGCGCTGGAGCATGGGCAAACCCGGCTTGGCCTGCGCCTGAAAGTCAGCCATGCCCAGCGCGACGCGTTGACTGACGATGCCAGCGGTGACAGCCTGGATGCGGTACTGTGCCTGCTGCAGGCGGCCTGGGCTGCCGAGCAGGGGGCGCCGCGTTACGGCTTGCCGCTGGAAACGGACCCGCTGGAAGGCTGGATCGTCACGGCGCAAGCTGCCGAACCCGTTGCTGGAGATGATTTTTGCGCAAAGCCCCCTGCAAACAGGATATAGGCAGCTATAAATTCAGTAGCAAATGAAAAATGTAATACAACCTGGCACGGCAAATGCGCTGATTCTGCTGGCTCTGGCGACGGCGCTGGGGTGGTGTCCTCCGGCCAGACCTTCCGAAAGGCCCGAGGCGGTATGGTGGGGTGTCGTGACGTATGTGGTGGATGGCGACACCGTTCATGTACGCCCCGATGATGGCGGCATTCCGGTCAGTATTCGCCTGGGCGGCATCGACGCGCCAGAGATCTGCCAGCCCGGCGGCGTTGTGTCGCGTGATGCGCTCGGGCGGCGGGTACTTGGTCGGCGTGTGGCCATTCAGGGCCGGTACCAGGACGACTATGGTCGCCTGCTGGCGCGAATTGTGTTGAATGACGAAGACATCGGGCAATGGATGGTTGCCCAGGGGCTGGCCTGGTCCTACCACTACCGCCGCAGCACCGGCCCCTATGCCCTGCAGGAAGGTCGCGCGCAAGCTGAGCGGCGTGGAATATTCTCGCCCATTCATTCAGTGCCCGCTGTTTATCCGCGCGTGTTCCGCAAGCAGCATGGAAGCTGCTATCTGCAACCCTGACGCCGAACCGGCGCAGCTGGCAGGCTTGATGCGCCCGAAACCAGACTTTTATGGCTATTTATCCTACGGCCGTTTCGGCACCGGCTGACTTGCGGCAGGCCAGGCCCTGGCTAAAGTGAACTGGTGCGATGTCACCGGCGCTGCTCTGGTGTGCGGGTCTCGTGGTTTTCTTGAGATACACCCATTTTTTTACCAACAGGAGTCATTATGAAAAATCAGCTATCAGACCGTTTGCCAGCCAGTCAGGGTTTCAACGCATCGCGGGTCGTGCTCGGCGCGCTGGCCTTTGTGCTTGCATTGAGCGCCTGCGGCAAGAAAGACGACGATAAAACAGCGGGCCAGCAACTCGATTCGGCTATTGCAAAAACGCAGCAGGCGGCCGAAGAGGCCAAGGCAAAAACCGAAAGCGGCATGGCCAACGCACGGGCCGCGCTGAAAGATGCCACGCAGAGTGCGGAGTCTTCAACTAAAGAGCTGGCAAGCAAAGCGGCTGAGACGCTGGATGACGTGGCCATTACCACGGCCGTGTCGGCCGGACTTGCCAGGGAGCCGGACCTGAGCGCGATCAAAATCAACGTGGACACTAAAAATGGTGTCGTGACCCTGAATGGCCCGGCACCCACCGAAGCCGCCCGCGACAAGGCCGGCAGCATTGCCAAGGCGGTCGAGGGCGTCAAATCGGTGGAGAACCGGCTGGTGCTGAAAGCAGGTTAAGGGCGAACAATGATGTTGTTGCGCACGGCCCGGACATTTTTGACGCCACGGGCGAGATTTTCAGCCTGTGTTTTTTCGGCGGTGGACTTGGCAAAACCGGATAGCTGCACCGTTCCATTGAGGGTTTCAACGCTGATGGAAGTGCCTGCGACCGTCTTGTCCTCAAGGAGCTTGGCCTTGACGGTGGTCGTGATGGCTGCATCGTCAACATAGGCGCCGGCAGTTTCCTGGCCACGTCCCACGGCGCAGCCAGTGCCGATGAGGGTAAGGCCTGTAAGGGCGGCGAATGCAATGGCGCGAGCGTATTTCATATGGGTTTCCTCTTGATTGAATTGAATTGAACCGGTGCAGGGTTTTAAAGCCTGTCAATCAGCGGCACCACGCCCATCGACCTGCGGTAATCGTTATTTTTCGGGGCTATCGGGCGTCAGCTGCGCGCCTGAATAGCCGACATGATTTTCAGTAGCGGTTCCGGTTGCGATGACGTGAAGAAGAAATCAGCAAGGCAACCGTGGCACCCACTGCCGCGGCAATCAGCACGGAACGCACGGGTTGATCGGCGACGTAGCGGGTGGTGGCCCTGGAGGCATGTTTGAGGGATCGCTCGGCGCGGTATTTCGCCTCTGATGCCAGATCAAGGCTGTGCCGGGCCAGCTTTTGCGCCCTGGAAGTCAGCATGTCAACGACCGGGTCGATACTGCCGCGAAGCTCACGCGCCCGGCCTTCCGCCCTGACAAGAGCGTCGCTGGCGTAGTCCCGGGTTGAGTCCACCGCATTGCCGGCGGTCTTGAGTAATTCATCGGTGGCGTGGCGCATGGTGGGCATGGCGTCATCGGCGATTTTGCTAGTCATATCGGGTCCTTGGTAACGTGAAGTGGAATGGTCGGTGCAATGAGCGAGGGCAGTGAACTGGCGTGGGGCGAACGCTTCCGCGACTCGTGTCAGTTCTTCCTGAAGACACTGAGGGCAAAGCCGATGATCGCCATGATGAGGAAGATGAAGAAAAGGATCTTGGCGATTTCAACGGCGCCTGCCGCGATGCCGCCGAAGCCGAAGATGGCGGCGATCAGTGCGATCACCAGAAAAACGACGGAATAATGCAACATCTCGATCTCCTTGCCTTGAGTGTCAGGGAGCGCTTCTTTTGAATCGCTTACAGTAAGGTTAATGAGAAGGCGTGCCGTTACTCATCGGCTGTGAACGTGTGCCTTTGTAGGTTGCGGGGTGAGCGGACTGTAGGAAACGACTGACGGGACCTTGATGCAGCCGCCCGGCGGCGGCTTGGCGCTTGCGCAGGTGTTCAACGGAGCTTGGGCAGCACGGCTGAAATGGTTGTACCGCTTCCCTCGGTGCTGGTGATGGTCAAACGGCCGCCAGCCGCTTCCACGCGGTGGCGCATGCCCGCGAGGCCATGACTTGTGGGGCCGATGTTTTGCAGCCTGAAGCCTTTGCCATTGTCCTTGACCTCGATCGTGATGTAGCCGTCAAAGTTGTGAAGGCTGATGTCTGCCTTGCTGGCCTGCGCATATTTCCCCATGTTGGTCAGCGACTCCTGGACCAGCCGATAGACCGTAAGTTGAGCCGAGCCCACAAGGTCAACGATTTCGAGGTCGGTGGTGATTGATAGCCCCGAGCGCGCTTCGAATTCCCGGGCAAGGATTTCAAGTGAAGCCACCAGGCCCAGATGGGACAGCGCGGACGGCCGCAAATCTTCAACCACGCGGCGTGAAAACGCAATGCCTCTGTTCAGGGTTTCAGTCAGATGCTGCAGGCGTTCCGTTGCCTCTGGCTCGCTGCCAGCCAGGCGCGAGCGAAGCCGGGCCGCGTCCAGCTTGGCGGCCGTCAGGATGGCGCCCAGTTCGTCGTGCAGTTCGCGTGCCAGATGGCCCCGTTCGTCCTCCCGTACGTTTTGCAGATGGGTGGCAAGCTGGGCCAGATCGGCCGTGCGCTCACGCACTTGTGATTCGAGCAGGTCGCGCTCGCGCTGCAGCGACTCCGTTTCGCGCACGCCTGAGGCGAGCAATGCATGGGTTTGCATCAGGTACTTGATAAAGATCAGCAATCCGGCCAAGGCCATGAGGGCAACGCCGAGGCGAGACAATTGCAGCGCATCCCTGATCTGGGCCTGACCGAGTTCCATTTTGCCGATGCTGCTGGTGGTCAGCCTGGCAGACTGCTCACGGATGGCGTCCATCTGCTCCTTGCCGACGTCCGTGGTCAAGACGAATTTCCAGGTGTCCTCGTTGCCCTCCTTGCGCATGCGCACGCTCAGCTCCATTTCGGCGAGCTTGCGCGAAACGGCCGCTGACAGGATGAGGAATTCCGTGAGCTGGTCTGCGTGGGGAGTGACCTGCTGGCGCAGCATGTCCAGGCTCTTGCCGATCCCGGCCGTGGCCGCGGTGTAGGGAGCCAGGTAGCTCGCGCTGCCGGTCAGTAAATAGCCCCGTTGCCCGGTTTCCGCGTCCAGCACCTGTTGCAGCAGCGTGCTGATGGCTCCGCGAGTTTGTTGCGCCGCTTCAATTCTGGCCGACGCCGCCATCGATTTGCTAAAGCTGACCTCATTGATGACGATCAGCAGGACGGTCGCCAGCACAGCCAGAAGCAGGCTGACGGCCATTTTGGGGGAGGAAAATCTTTTCACGGCAGACTCCATTCGGCGCTTATGCAAATTATTCGTCAATAATGGGGCTAAAGATCGTTGCGGATGTTCGGGCCTGGCCAACTTTGGTTATCGCGTTGCCCACCTGCAAGGGCTTTATTGGGAGATAGCGACATGATAAGAATTGGAATTGTGGATGACCATGCCATTGTGCGTTCGGGGCTCAAGCAGTTCTTTTCCGACCAGGTCGATTTACGCGTTGTCGGCGAGGCCGGCAGCGGCCGCGAGGCAATTGACCTGGTTCGCAACGTCGAGCTCGATATTCTGGTCATGGATCTGTCCATGCCAGGCCAGAGCGGCATCGATGCGATGGCCATGATCCGCGCCAAGGCGCCTGACGTGGCCATTCTCATTTTGAGCGGCTACCCTGAGGAGCACTACGCCGTGAACCTGATTCGCCAGGGCGCCAGCGGCTACCTCAACAAGGAATGTGATCCGTCGGAGATCGTGGATGCCATCCGGGTGATTTCCCTGGGCAAGCGCTACATCACGCCGGCCGTGGCAGAACTGCTGGCGCAGCAATTGAACCGGCCGCATGACATGGCGGCCCACGAACAGCTGTCGGAACGGGAGTTTCAGGTTTTTCTCAAGCTGGCCAAGGGGGAAACGGCTGGCGACATCGCGAAGGCGCTTTCCCTGAGCGTGAAAACCGTCAGCACCTACAGAACCCGTGTGATGGAAAAGATGAGCCTTGCCTCCAACAGCGATCTCACGTACTACGCGCTGAAGAACAAGCTGATCGACTGATTTCAAGGAGCGATGGCGCTTTGCTGGTTGCAGTAGTCCACCAGGGCGTCAATTTCATTGGACTTGTCGAAAACCGCGTCAACGCCCAATTGCTCGCATCTTCGGCGAACGTCCGCAGTGGCGTAGTTGCTCAGAACCACAACCTTTTGCCGCGATGGCCGATCCCGGCAGGCGGCCAGCACGCCCAGACCGCTGCCCTGTTTCAAAAACAGATCAACGATCGCCAAGTTCCATTCGGCACTATTTTCAGTCAGCCATGCCGTACCCTCATTTTCGGTTTCCGCAGTTCCCACGGTTACCACGCCAGCCAGCTCTTCCAGCGTCTCAATCAGGTTTTTGCGAATGGTTGGGTTGTCTTCAACGATGTAGGCTTTTAGTCGCACTGCGCGAATCCTGGTTTTTGATGGCGCGGACTTCGGCGTATGACGAAAGACCTAAAAATGCAGACACGCCTTCTTCTTTAATATATCTTTGCTGCGCCGCTGATTCTGCCAGTGACCGCATTCAATGCTTGTAGGATGTTTCCTACGATGCGCCACGGCAACAAGCCAAAGCAGCCTTATCGGCTGCCGCAGACCGCGCATGCCGGGTTCCGCGCGAGTTTCATTTCGTTCCACGCCATGCTTTGGCCATCGAGCATCAGCAGTCGCCCGGTCAGCGGTTGCCCGACGCTGCACAGCAGCTTCAAGGCCTCGGCGGCCTGCACCGTGCCGATGATGCCGACCAGTGGCGCAAACACGCCCATGGTGGCGCAGCGGGCCTCCTCGAGCAGGTCCGACTCCGGAAACACGCAGGCATAGCACGGCGACCGCCCGCCGCGCGGGTCGAAGACGCTTACCTGCCCGTCAAAGCGGATAACGGCCCCCGAAACCAGCGGCTTGCGGTGCCTGACGCAGGCACGGTTGATGGCATGGCGGGTGGCAAAGTTGTCAGTGCAGTCGATTACCAGATCCGCATTGCGCGCCAGCTCGTCGAGCAGCTTGTCATCGGCGCGCTCGGTGACCGGGACAACTTTCACGTCCGGGTTGATGGCGGCAATTGCCCGCGCCACGGATGCCGCCTTGAACTCGCCGATGCTCGCCAGGTTATGGGCAATTTGCCGCTGCAGATTGGTGGCATCCACGCGGTCATGGTCAACAACGGTGATGTGGCCGATACCGGCACTGCCAATGTAAAGCGCCACCGGCGAGCCCAGACCGCCCGCGCCAATCATCAGAACCTTTGAGGAAAGAAGTCGTTCCTGGCCCTCAATGCCGATTTCGTCGAGCAGGATGTGCCGGGAATAGCGGAGCAACTGGTCGTCGGTCATGGAGCGGGAAATACAAGGACCAAGTTCGCTCTGGCGATGCCAGTCGGCCTGAGCGTGAGCGGACTCAGTTTTCCTTTTTCTCGTTCTTGGGTTCGACCACGGCGGTCTTGCTGACCAGCACCGGGCGGCCTTTGAGCTGATTGATGGCCTGCGCCAACTGAAAGTCCTTGTCGCTGCCCAGCTCCGGCGGCCGAAGCTGCTCGGGGGTCTTTTTGGCCTCTTGCTCCAGACGCTTCAAGGCGTCTTCCTGGGCTTTCTCGCGTCCTGCGTCCTTGACCTCAACGCCCTGGCCGTTGTCCAGGTGCTTCTCAAGATCGGCTTCACGAATGCGTAGCGCGGCAAACGGACTGCCCTCGGCGGTGTCATCGACCATCACGTCCGGAACGATGCCGCGCGCCTGGATCGACCTGCCGCTGGGCGTGTAATAGCGCGCAGTGGTCAGTTTGATGCCGGTGTCGGGGCCCAGCGGGCGTACGGTCTGGACCGAACCCTTGCCGAAGGTCTGGTGGCCCATGATGGTGCCACGCTTGTAATCCTGAAGGGCGCCCGCCACAATCTCGCTGGCCGACGCCGAGCCCTCATTGACCAGCACCACCAGCGGGACACTTTTGAGCGCTGCGGGCAAGCCCTTGAGGGAATCGGAATTGCCGCGGCCCTGGTAAAACTCCGGCGCGGCCTTGTAGGTGAATTTGCTTTCAGGCAGCTGGCCGTTGGTGGAGACCACGGTCACGTTTTCGGGCAGGAAAGCCGCCGACACCGCAACCGCCGCATCCAGCAAGCCACCGGGGTCGTTGCGCAGGTCCAGCACCAGGCCTTTGAGGTTGGGTTCGCGCTTGTAGATTTCCTCGATTTTGGCGACAAAATCGTCGACCGTGCGTTCCTGGAACTGGCTCAGCCGAATCCAGGCATAGCCGGGTTCCACGACCTTGCCGCGAACCGATTGCGTGCGAATTTCCTCGCGCGTGATGGTCACCGGGAAGGTCCGGTTTTCACTCTTGCGGAAAATGGTCAGCCGCACCTTGGTCTGGGGCTCGCCGCGCATTTTCTTGACCGCGTCGTTCAGGCTCAAGCCCTTGACGGCGGTATCGTCAATCCGGGTGATCAGGTCGTTGGGCTTCAGGCCGGCCCGGTCGGCGGGCGAGCCTTCAATTGGAGAGATCACCTTGACCAGCCCGTCTTCCTGCGAAATTTCGATGCCGACGCCGACAAAGCGGCCCGTGGTGCCTTCGCGAAATTCCTTGAACGATTTCTTGTCGAAATAGACCGAGTGCGGGTCCAGGCTCGAAACCATGCCGGAAATGGCATCGGTGATGAGCTTTTTCTCGTCAACCGGCTCTACATAGTCGGACTTGACCATCCCGAAGACGGCGGCGAACTGCTGCAGCTCTTCAAGTGGCAGCGGCGCTAGGCCGCCGCGCGCGATGGCTTGCAATTGCACCGTGGTGAGGGCCCCGGCCACGACACCAACTGAAATCCACCCTGCGATCTTGAGCTTTTGACCCATAAAAACACTTTCATAAACCGGTTGAGGAACCCATGCCCTCAGTATGACTGATGCAATATACACCTTGGAGAAAAGCCCCGGGCCTCAGTTCCTTCGCCGAGGCCCCGCAGCACGGGAAAAGCATGGCAGGCGCCGACTTTTACCGGACTTTTACAATAAATCGCGCCATGGACCGCTCGGGACGGAGGCTGCGCGGCCGGCGGCCCCCCCTCATGCGGAAGCGGCCCTGCCCTGTTGGCCCACCGCTGCCGCGGCCCTGGCAGCCGCTTCGCCATTGCCCAGGTAGTAATGGCGCAGTGGCTGGAGCGCGGCGTCCAGTTCATACACCAGCGGAATGCCATTGGGGATGTTCAAGCCCACGATGTCGCTGTCGGAGATGTGGTCCAGGTGCTTGATCAGTGCCCGCATGGAGTTGCCGTGGGCCACTACCAGGATGCGCCTGCCGGCCTTGATGGCAGGAGCCATGGATTCATTCCAGAACGGCAGCACGCGCGCTACCGTGTCTTTCAGGCACTCGGTCAGCGGTACCTGTTCGGGCGGCAGTTTGGCGTAGCGCGGGTCGTCGCGCTCACAGCGTTCGTCTGCGGGGTCCAGTGGCGGCGGAGCAATGTCGTAGCTGCGGCGCCAGACCAGCACCTGCTGGTCGCCATATTTTTTGGCGGTCTCGGCCTTGTTCAACCCTTGCAGGGCGCCGTAATGCCGCTCGTTGAGCCGCCAGTTGTGCACCACGGGCAGCCAGGTGCGGTCCAGTTCGTCGAGGACATGCCAGAGTGTGCGGGTGGCGCGCTTGAGCACGCTGGTGCAGGCTAGGTCGAAGTCATAACCCTCCTCTTTGAGCAGTTTGCCCGCATTTTTGGCCTGTTCGATGCCGGTTTCCGTGAGATCGACATCGGTCCAGCCGGTGAACTGGTTGTCAAGGTTCCAGGTCGATTCACCGTGGCGGATGAGCACGAGTTTATGCATGGCGTGGAGAGTCTGAATTGAATTGGGATGGAAAATCGAAACCAGGACGGCCGAGCGGCAAAACGGCGGCCCGCACGCGGGTTTTGCCCTCCATTCTAGAATCACCCGCTAGGTGAATAATACGTAAAGGGTACAAAGTGAAGTTTCTGATTGATAACTGGATGCTGATTGCGGTCGCGCTGGCCTCTGGCGGCATGCTGTTCTGGCCCATGATTTCAAGCGGCATGAATGCCGGCGCACTGAGCGCCAGCGCCGCCGTGCAACTGATCAACCGCGAAAAAGCCGTGGTGGTGGATGTCTGCGAAGCCAATGAATTCGCGGCGGGCCATGTCACGGGCGCCAAAAACGTGCCGCTTGGCGAGCTTGAAGCCAGACTTCCCGGCCTGGCCAAGAACAAGGCCGTGCCGCTGATCATGGTGTGCGCCAGTGGCGCGCGCTCCAGCCGCGCTGTCGCCATCGCCAAAAAACTTGGCTACCAGCAGGCTCAATCGCTGGGCGGCGGGCTCAAGGCGTGGAAAGACGCCAACCTTCCTGTTGAAAAGAGCTGAAACAACGCGAGGTTGCCTGCGGCCTGGTCCTGCCCGGCCAAACCTCGTAACCATTATCAACTTGCCGCGCCCGGCATTTGCCGGCACCAGCCGGAGATTCCATGCAACCCGTCAAGATATACACCACCGCGACCTGTCCCTACTGCATTCACGCCAAACAGTTGCTCACCGAGCGCGGCGTGACCGAACTCAATGAAATTCGGGTCGACCGGGAGCCCGGCGAGCGCCAGAAAATGATGGAGATCACGGGCCGGCGCACGGTGCCGCAAATTTTCATTGGCGATACCCATGTTGGCGGCTGCGATGACCTGGTGGCGCTTGACGGCCGGGGCGGCCTGCTACCGCTGCTGAACGCAGCGACCTGACGCGCCGTTTTCCGGTACGAATCAATCCACCCGCGCGTAGCGGTGCGCCAAGGATGGCGGATCGCCCTTTTTGCCTGAGATAATGCGCTCTTGCCTGGCGCGGCGGATAATTCCGCGCGGCGGGCCTCGCCAACCCTTTTTTCCCCCATACCCCGAAAGAGCACCATGGCCGAAGCCAATCTTGACCCCGTATTCCTGATCCAGCGCGTTTACCTCAAGGATGTGTCGCTTGAGCAACCCAATTCCCCGGAGATTCTCCTGAATCAGGAGCAGCCCGTCCTTGACATTCAACTCGGCGTGAACACCGCGTCGGTGTCCGAGGGCCTCTATGAAGTCAGCGTGACGGCGACCATCCACACCAAGATCGCCGACAAAACGGTGTTTCTGGTTGAGGCCAAGCAGGCTGGCATTTTTGAGATCCGCAATGTCGAGGGCGATCAGCTTGGTGCCATTCTGGGGATTGCCTGCCCGCAAATTGTCTATCCCTACCTGCGCGGCAATGTCGCCGACGTGATCCAGCGCGGCGGTTTTCCTCCCGTGCACATGGCCGAAATCAACTTCCAGGCCATGTACGAGCAGCAGCAGGCACAGGCCAGCGCCGCAGCAGCGCAGGCCGCGCCGCAAATCATCGTTTAAGGCCCCGGCCAAGGTGCTGCCCGCTCCTGCCGGCTTGTAGCCATGAAGATTGTTGTGATCGGTGCCGGTGCCTGGGGCACGGCACTGGCGGTTAACGCTGCGTCCAGGAATCAGGTGACGCTGTGGGCGCGCGACGCGGCGCTGGTCGCGGCACTGCAAGGCGGGCGTACCAACGCGCGCTACCTGCCCGGCATCGCCTTGCCCGACGGTCTGGCGGTGCAAGGCGGTACACCGGCGTCGCTGGCCGAGGCCGTCCGCGGCCAGGACCTCATCATGCTGGCAACGCCGGTCTCAGCGGCGCGCGGCTTGTTCTACAGCCTGCGCAACGTCAGCGCGCCGCTGGCGTGGCTGAGCAAGGGCTTTGAGGCCGCGCTTGCGGCAACGCCTGTTGGGGCCCAAACTTCAGCATCATTTGGGCTTCTGGTCCACGAAATACGGGCGCAGGCAGCTATTAATTTAAGAGCAGGTGTACTCAGCGGCCCGAGCTTCGCACTGGAAGTGGCGCGCGGCCAGCCGACGGCGCTGGTGGCTGCCAGCGAACACGGCGCGGTGCGTAATGCACTGGTGGCGGCGTTTCACGGCCCCACCCTGCGTGTGTACGCCAGTGACGACGTCGTCGGCGTCGAGGTCGGTGGCGCGGTCAAGAATGTGCTGGCCATTGCCGCGGGCCTGTGCGACGGCCTGCAGCTGGGCTTGAATGCCCGTGCCGCGCTGATCACGCGCGGGCTGGCAGAAATGACGCGGCTGGGCGTTGCGCTCGGCGCCCGCGCCGAAACCTTCACCGGCCTGTCGGGGCTGGGCGACTTGGTGCTGACCGCCACCGGAGACCTCAGTCGCAATCGCAAGGTGGGCTTGCTGCTGGCGCAGGGCAAAACCCTGGCCGAGGCAGTCGAGTCGCTCGGCCATGTGGCCGAGGGCGTCTATTGCGCCCGCACGGTGGTGCAACGCGCTGCCGGTCTGGGCGTGGAGATGCCGATTGCGCAGGGCGTGGTGGCACTGCTCAACGGCCAGCTCAAGCCCACCGAGGCCGTGGCCGCTTTGATGGGGCGTGAGCCCACTGTGGAACTGGCCTGAAAGCCGGCTTCAGGCGGCCTCGCGCTGAGCGCGGCTGTCTGATCACTGGTGCCGCTTGATTTTTTAAGTCAAATCGCTTGCCAGCCCAAGCAGAACAGCCATAAGTAGCTATCAAGATATGAGCAACAAAAGTGCTATCGGATGAACGCCCCGATGTGCTGCGTCAAATCTCCACGTTGTCAATCAGCCGGGTGTTGCCCAGTTTGGCCGCGCACAGCACCACCAGCGGCTGCCCGGCCAGCGGGCCTTGCGGCGCCAATAGGTCGGCGCGGCGGCGCACGGTCAGGTAGTCGGGCTTCCAGCCGCGGCGCGCCAGCGCCTGCATTGCCTGCGCTTCCAGCGTGGGCAGGTCCGGCATGTCAACCGCTCTGGCAGCGTCGCCCAGGGCCCGCAGCGCTCGGGAGAGCTGCGCGGCTTCAAGACGCTGGTCGGCGTTGAGGTAGCCGTTGCGCGATGACAGCGCCAGCCCGTCTGGCGCGCGCTGTGTTTCACCGGCCAGAATTTCAATCGGCAGGGCAAACTGCTGCACCATGCGGCGCACCACCAGCACCTGCTGGTAGTCTTTCTTGCCGAACGCGGCCACACCCGAGGGCATGCCGGCGTACACGCATGAAAACAGCTTGAGTACCACCGTGCTCACGCCGATGAAAAAGCCGGGGCGAAAGTGTCCTTCCAGAATGTCGCCCAGATCACTCGCGGGATGCACCCGGTAGGTTTGCGGCTCGGGGTAAAGCTCCTGTTCGCGCGGGGCGAACAGGACATCGCACCCCGCTGCCTCCAGCCGCTGGGCGTCTACATCGAGTGTGCGCGGGTAGCTGTCAAAGTCTTCGTTCGGCGCAAACTGCAGGCGGTTCACAAAAATACTGGATACCGTCACATCGCCCAGTGGCTTGGCCTGTTTGACCAGCGCAATATGGCCGTCGTGCAGGTTGCCCATGGTGGGCACGAAAGCCGGGCGCCTGAAGGGGCTGAGGCACGCGCGCAGCCCGGCGATGGTGTGAACAATTTGCATCATGTTTCCTTGAAAGGGTTGGATTACCACGCGTGAATCGTATTCACCGGGAAGCTGCCGTCTTTCACGGCGCGGACATAGGCTTCCATGGCGCCGCGCACGCTGTGGGCGCCTTCCATGAAGTTGCGGACGAATTTGGGCATCTTGCCCAGGTTCATGCCCAGCATGTCGTGCAGAACCAGCACCTGGCCTGATGTGCCGTTGCCGGCCCCAATTCCGATGGTGGGGCAGTGCGTCAGCAGCCGGGTGACTTCAGTTGACAGCACCGCTGGCACCATTTCCAGCACCAGCATGGACGCGCCGGCGTCTTGCAGGGCGCTGGCTTCGCGCCGCAAAACTGCGGCGGCTTCATCGGTTTTACCCTGCACGCGGTAGCCGCCCAGTGCGTGCACGGTTTGCGGCGTGAGCCCCAGGTGGGCGCATACCGGAATGCCGCGTTCCACCAGAAAATGAATGCTGTCGGTGGTCCAGCCGCCACCTTCGAGCTTGACCATGTGGGCGCCGGCCTGCATCAGCACCACGGCGCTGCGCAGCGCCTGCTCTTTTGATTCCTGATAGGTGCCAAACGGCAGGTCGGCAATCAGCCAGGCGGTCGCTTGCGAGCGGCGCAGGCCGCGGGCCACGCATTCAGTGTGGTGGCGCATGGTCTCCAGCGTCACGCCGACGGTGCTGCTCAAGCCCTGGCAAACCATGCCGAGCGAGTCGCCGACCAGGATGCACTCCACGCCCGCGGCATCGGCCACGGCGGCAAAGGTGGCATCGTAGGCAGTGAGCATCGCGATCTTTTCTCCATGCGCGTGCATTTCACGCAGGCGCGGCAGGCTCAGCGGCTTGCGCGCCGACGGCGTGGACGATGGCGGCAGCAGCGTGCCGTACGGTGTCGCCGACGGCGCTGCAGAAGAGGTAATGGAAGGATTTGCTGGGGTCATGGTTGAGTCCGGAGTTGGCGCGAGCCTGCTCATTAGCACTGCAAACTTGCAATGGCTTTGCGGGTTGGCGAAGCGCGGGCGAGGGACATCTTAACGTCTGAGTCGGGTGTCTGCCCGCTTCCCGGTGATGGGCTTCAGAGGTCGGTGCACGCCAAAGCCGTTCTGGCCGCGGCCAAATCCCAGCCAGCCCAGCCGCAACTCTTGAACAGCACCGGTCCCGTTGTCGGCAAGACCTGATTGCGGATCACGTCGGCCAGGCTGGCAAAGCTGGCGACATCCAGTCCGGCCTGCAGCAGATCGCCGGCCTCATGCACGGCATCTGGCGTGTCTACCACCACCGTGCCGTGGCTGACGACGTGGCGGCACAACTGCAGACTGAGCTCCACCATTTGCGGCGTGAAGGCGCCGACCGCGGCAATGAACGCATCGCGGCGCGGCAGGGCGCCGAGCGCCACGCCGTGGGCTGGCGTGCAGGTGACAGTGATCGGGCAGTCGGCCAGCGCGGCATCGGGGTCTGGCACCACGCGCGCCTTCAGGCCCAGCGCTTGTGCGTGCTGCGCCAGTGCGAGCGCGCCAGCTGCGCCGCGTGAAGCGATGAAAACTTCCCTGATTTCCAGACCCTCGGCAAACGCTTCCAGATGGGCCAGGCCCTGTACGCCAGCGCCCACGATCAGCAGCGGGCCCTGGGGGCGGGGCGCCAGCCGCTGCGCCGCCAGCAGTGACACGGCGGCGGTGCGCCGCGCTGTAACGGTGGGGCCGTCCAGCACGAGCTGGCGCTGGCCGGTGGCCACGTCAAACACCACCACGTCGCCCTGAATCGTGGCCAGGCCCCGCCCGGCGTTGGTTGGCGTGAAGGTAATCAGCTTGGTGATGGCCGTGTGCGCATCCAGCGCAGGCATGACAAACAGGCTGCTGCCGCCCGGCAGCGCCAGCACCAGGCGCGGCGGCACCTGAACCGAGCCGTCGTTGAGCAGCCGGATGATTTCCTCCACCAGCAATGCCCAAGGCAGTCGCGCCGCCGTCCGGGCTGGGTCGAGCAGCCCGGTGGAAAGCGGTGTCAGGTCGGAACAGGCCATGCGGCAATGTTAAGGCCAGCCAACGTGAGCCGAAAGCCTTCGTGGACGCGTTTTTATCCTACAGATTGACGGGAAAAGCACCGGGATATCTTTTGAAACGCCGTCTTAGCATGGGGACAGGAAAACCAAGTCGGAGCAAACCATGTTTTCTGCATACTTCCCGAGAATTGACCAGATATCGTACAAGGTGTTGCTCGGCGTGGCGACTGTTCTGGTCATTTTGTGCCAGCTGGTTGCGATGGCGCTGGTGGCTGACGGGCAGGTCAGCAAAGCCCAGCTGCGCGATGCCCGTTACGCGTCCGAGCGCGTGGCGATTGCCTATTGCATTGAGAGCAGCAGCGGAGTGGCTCGAAACAACTGTATCCAGCAGGTTCAGGCTGCCACACATCCGCCCCGGGATAGTGGCAACCACCCGGATGGATCTGCCGTCGCCAGCAATTCCGGACTGAAAGACGGCGCCCTGTCTGCCCTGCAACAGTCTGGTTTCCCGCCCGCGTCTTTTTCGGTGCGCTAGGGCAGGGCGCGCCCTGCCACGCCAGTCAACCTTTTGAGTACTGAACCACGATCACATCGGGATCGTCGGCATGATCAATGAGCAGTTTGCGAACCCGTTCCTGCCACAGCGTTTGAAACAGCCTGGCTTCATCCGCGGTAGCAGTCCCCGACACGCAACGCTGCATAAGTTCACGCAAACGGGAATCGCCAGAGACGCGGTCAAGTTGCGCCGATGCCGTTGCGGACTCCCGGGTGTCGAGCCGGGTGAGGCGGATTTCACCTGCGATGGGCGTGCCAAATACCAGTAGCCTGCGGCGATCGAATCGGCCGCCAAGTCCCTTGAAACCCGAATCCTCGGTGGCGCCGGTCAGCAGGCTGAGGACGTTGGCAATGACGCCGGTCACGCCGTCCTGGCGCTGGCCGGGCAGATCGACCCGAATGGCACCGCGTTCAGGCAACGCATCGGGGTAAAGCGCCGCCAATGCCGACCTGGCCATCAGGTATGTTGCGGCGACGGTCGGGCAGGAATGGCCCGCCAGCCTGACCGCATCCACGTAGCTGTACTCCATGACGCCGTGCGCGGCCGCGCCGAGAAACTCGGCCAATGGATCGCGCATCGTGATGCGGGGTACCTTGTCGAAAAAATCCGGGTAGCTCATTGCTCTTTCTCCTTGAACGGGTCTGCGTGCCGGTCTTTATCGAACCCGCATGCCAGGCGTTGCGCCGGGCAATGGTTCGAGCACATAAATGCCGGGCCGGGATTTTCCGTCAGCGTGGCTGGCGGCCAGCACCATGCCTTCGCTGACGCCGAACTTCATCTTGCGCGGCGCCAGGTTGGCCACCAGCACCGTATCCTTGCCTATGAGTTGTGCAGGCTTGTACGCCGAAGCTATGCCGCTGAAAACATTGCGCAGCCTGCCTTCACCCGCATCCAGCGTCAGGCGCAGCAGCTTGGTGGAGCCCTCCACCGCCTCGCAGTTGACGATTCTGGCGATGCGCAGGTCTATCCTGGCGAAGTCGTCGATGGTGATGGCGGGCGCAATCTCCTCTCCACCAGGCGCTATGGCTTCAATAGCTGACTGTGCTGATTCTGCCTCTGCTGGAGGCTCAAACAGTGCATCAAGCTGCTCGGGGGAAACTCGTTGCATCAGGTGTTGGTAGGGTTGGATTACATGGCCTGTTGGAAGGCAGGTTTTCGCGTCGTCCCATGTGAGTGGCGTGGCACTTAAACCGAGCATTTTCTCCACTTCAGTGGCTACGCCCGGCAGGATCGGTTTTAAGTACAGGGTTAGTAAACGGAAGCAATTGATTAGAACGCTGCATACGATCTGAAGTTGTCCCGAGTCCGACACGTTCTTCGCCAATACCCAAGGCTTCTTTTCGTCTGCGTATTGGTTTACTTCGTCTGTAAGCGCCATGATTTCCCGGATTGCCCGGCTGTACTCCCGGTTTTCGTAAGCCCCTCTAATTGAGTCCGCTGCATGCATTACCTTGGTAACCAGGCTGTCAATTTCATCTCCACCGACGGCGCGGGCAGTGTCTCCCTCCAAATACATCCCGACTAACCGGCCGTTGAATTTCTTCGTAATAAACCCTGCCGCCCGGCTGGCGATATTGACGTACTTGCCAATCAAATCGCTGTTCACCCGCGCCATGAAGTCGTCCGCATTGAAATCAATGTCTTCATTGCGTGCACTGAGCTTGGCCGCCAGGTAGTAGCGCAGCCATTCCGGGTTCATGCCCAGTTGGAGGTACTTCAGCGGGTCCAGGCCGGTGCCCCGGCTCTTGCTCATTTTTTCGCCGTTGTTGACAGTCAAAAACCCATGGACAAACACGTTGTCAGGCGTCTTGCGGCCGCTGAAATGCAGGGTGGCGGGCCAGAACAGCGTGTGGAAGGTGACGATGTCCTTGCCGATGAAGTGGTACTGCTCCAGCGCCGGCAAGGTGGCCGGGTCCATGTAGTCGTCATAGTCCTGGCCGCGCTTTTTCAGCAGATTCTTCAGCGAGGCCAGGTAGCCGATGGGCGCGTCCAGCCAGACGTAAAAGTACTTGCCGGGCGCATCGGGAATCTCGATTCCGAAGTAGGGAGCATCTCTGGAAATGTCCCAGTCGCCCAATCCTTCGGAGGTCGAGCCATCAGGGTTGGTACGAGTTGAAAACCACTCCTTGACCTTGTTGGCGACTTCGGGCTGGAGTTTGCCGTCTTGCGTCCACTTTTGGAGAAACTCGACGCAGCGCGGATCCGACAACCTGAAAAAGAAATGTTCCGAGCTCTTGAGTACTGGCGTCACACCCGACAGGGCCGAGTAGGGCGCAATCAGGTCCGTCGGCGCATAGACCGCGCCGCAGACTTCACAGTTGTCGCCGTACTGGTCCCTGGCGTGGCATTTCGGGCATTCGCCCTTGATGAAGCGGTCTGGCAGAAACATGTTCTTTTCGGGGTCGAAGAACTGCTCTATGGTTTTGGTCTCAATCAGCGAGCCTTGCGGGTTGTCGCGCAGGTCGCGATAAATCTGCCGGGCCAGTTCATGGTTTTCCGGTGAATCGGTGGAACTCCAGTTGTCAAAGCTGATGTGAAAGCCGTCCAGGTACTGCTTGCGGCCGGCCGCAATGTCGGCCACAAACTGCTGCGGCGTTTTGCCCGCTTTTTCAGCGGCGATCATGATCGGCGCGCCGTGGGCATCGTCAGCACCGCAGAAGTTCACCTCATGGCCCTGCATGCGCTGGAACCGCACCCAGACGTCGGCCTGGATATATTCCATGATATGGCCGATGTGGAAGTTGCCGTTGGCGTAGGGCAGGGCGGTGGTGACAAAGAGGCGGCGCTGGGGCATGTAAAAAGCTCTGGGGCTGTTAAGGGCTAACCTGTGATTTTAGGTCCCGCGCCGGAATGCCCGGCAGCAATCCCTCATGGCCCCATGGTCCGCGCTGCAGCGTTAGACTTCAGGGCTAACTGGTCGCAGCCGGGTTTTCGCAAAAGCACCCGGCCTGCCTTGTCCGAATCAACTGGAGAATTTCCCGATGACCCTTGAGAAACAGACTGTCTTGAACGCCCTGCAAACCGTGCTGGACCCGAACACAGGCAAGGATTTT
>JAHFQQ010000257.1 GCA_023259235.1 Polaromonas sp.
CGTGGGCGAAGTAGCCGGCCTGGCCACTCACGGCAACACCATCGGCGCGTCGCCCCCGTGCCAGCACCCGCAGGGGAGGCGGTGCGGATGACGCGCCGGGGAGCTTTAGCGCGAGTACCTGGCTTGCCCGCGGATCGGCCTTCATGTTGGTCAAGGTCGCACTTTGCCATTGGGCGAGCGTGGACGCCGCCTTCGACGCATCACGCAGGTCCGCCACCGCCACGGCAAAGGTCGCACCACCGGCATCGCAGCCGAGCATGGACAGCAGCGTTGGCTGGCCCTCGAGCGGAACGATTTTTTGCGCCTTGTCGGGCTTGCAGGGCAAAAGCAGGCTGAGTCGCGTATTCTCGGGGTGCACCTCGCGCCAGTTGAAGGAGGGGCTGCAGGCGACCAGGGTCAGCAGCATTCCCGCGGCGTAAAGTGGCCAGCCGCATTGCGCTGGGAAGCGCTGCATGGTTTTACGGGTCGTCGGCATGTCTTGCACTTTACAGACATTCGCGTACCGCTTGGTCCTGGTGGGCTCGCAAGAGAAGGCAAAATGAACCCCATGAACGCTCTCCAAGGTATCCGGATTCTCGATTTATCCCGCGTTCTCGCGGGTCCGTGGTGTACCCAGACGCTGGCCGACCTGGGCGCCGATGTCATCAAGATCGAGCGCCCAGGCACCGGAGACGACACCCGCACCTGGGGTCCGCCGTTCTTGAAAGACGAGCAGGGCACGGAGACGCAGGAAGCTGCCTATTACCTCGGCGCCAATCGCAACAAGCGTTCGGTCACCTGCGACATCGCCCAGCCGGCCGGGCAGGCGCTGATTCGCGAACTGGCTGCGCATTGCGACGTATTTGTCGAGAACTTCAAGGTCGGCGACATGGCGCGTTACGGACTTGGCTACGACTCGCTCAGGGCCATCAATCCGCGCCTGGTGTATTGCTCGGTGACCGGCTTTGGCCAGTACGGGCCGTATGCCGGGCGCGCCGGTTATGACTACGCGATTCAGGGCATCGGCGGGTTGATGAGCGTGACCGGCGAGCGCGATGATTTGGGCGGCGGACCGCAAAAAGTCGGCGTCGCCGTGGCTGATCTGATGACGGGCATGTACGCCACGGTGGCGATACTCGCGGCCCTGCGCCACGCCGAAAAAACCGGTGTCGGCCAACAGGTGGATCTCGCGCTGCTCGACACCCAGGTGGCCATGCTCGCCAACCTGGGCGCCAACTATCTGGTGAGCGGCAAGGTGCCGGGGCGCGTTGGCAATGCGCACCAGAACATCGTTCCTTACCAGGTGTTCGAAGTCGCGTCTGCCGCCAACGGCAGCAGGGACCACATCATCCTGGCGGTGGGCAACGACGCGCAATATGCGAAATTTTGTCAGGTTGCCAATATTCCCGAACTGGCAGTGAATCCACTGTTTGCCAGGAACCGCGACCGCGTGCTCAACCGCGACCGGCTCGTGCCAATTCTCGAAGTGGTGATGCGACTGCGCGGCAAGGCCGACTGGCTGGCCGCGCTGGAAGCGGCCAAGGTGCCCTGCGGTGCCATCAATAACCTGGCCGAAGTGTTTGCCGATCCGCAGATCGAAGCGCGCGACATGGTCACGTACTGGCAGCACCCCTTCAAGAATGATTTGCCGCTGGTGGCCAGCCCGATCAAGCTCAGTGCGACGCCGGTACGCACGCCTGGCCAGGGCGGACTGCCGCCGCCGCTGCTGGGCCAGCACACCGAGGAAGTCTTGCGCGAAGTAATGGGCTGCTCCGATGCTCGGCTGGCGGAGCTGAAACTGGGGAAAATCATCTGAAGGCGAGCTTTGTCCTGCTGTCCGGCGGCTTGCCCTGATTCTGAAACGCTATTATTCAGATAGCTGCTTGCGCTTTTCCCATAAGGGCAGGAGGCTAATTTCATGGGAAATCTTGAGCAAGCCGGATACATTCCGCCTCACAGTTCAAACTCCTGGCCCGCCTGAAGCTGCCGGATATCATGTCGTGCCTCGCGCCAGGATGGGCCGGGCTGGCCAAAACGTCGTATCTCCGCCATGATGAGCGCGGTTTCAGCGGGCTTGGTGTGGGTGATGTAAATCGGGTAGTCCTTGCCCTGCTCAATGAATTCAAGCTCGTCGGCCAGCGCGTGGGGCGCCAGGTGCGCGCAGCGTTTTGCAAGATCGCGCTCGTGATCGCTAAAGGCGGTTTCAATAACCAGCAGCGCCACGTCCATCCGGTTGATGCGGGTCCACAGATCGGGATTGTGCGCCGTGTCGCCGGTAAATACCCAGTAGCCCTGGCCCATGGTCACCGCATAGCCTACCGCAGGCACCGTATGCACGGCGGGCAACACCTCCACCTGCTTGCCAGCGAGTTGCAAGGTTTGGCCCGGCACTACGGGATGAAAGCGGATGTATGGTGCCGCTGGCGTCGGGATTTTTGAAAAATCAGGCCAGATGGTGTCGTTGAAGATGTGTGTCTTCAGCGCGTCGATTGTGGCTTGCAGAGCGTAAACCTGCAGCGGTGCTGACCGGCGGGCGGCAGTCGCATCGATCATCAGCGGCAGCGCGGCAATGTGGTCAAGATGCGAATGCGTGAGCAGGACATGGCCGATGCCGCTGAGCTCGTCGAGCGTGAGGTCTCCCACGCCGGTGCCGGCATCGACCAGTACATCATGGCCCAGCAAAAAGGATGTGGTGCGGCAGCCTTTGGCAATGGCGCCCGAGCAGCCAAGTACACGTACGTTCATGAGGTTTTCCGGTTGGCCGAGGTCTATCAGGCTGCCTGGCTTCAAGACCGGTGGCACCGTCTCGCTTCGATGCCACAGGCAACCGCAGCGTGGAGATTACCCGCCAGATGTGCCCCCGGTAAAGGTATTTTTCCTCACTTTTCCGAATTAAATTGGATAACTGCGCGCTGTGCAGCCTTCCCCTCAATGCTGCACAAATTGCATCTGGGTGCCTGCCAACTCAAGCACGTCGCCATTTTTCAGCATGACTGCTTCGGTGTCGACGGCCGCGCCATTGAGCGTGGGCAGGATGGCGCCTTCGACATGGGCGAGCATGTAGCCCTGCGGCCTCTTGGTGATCACCGCTACTGCGACGCCCGGCTTGCCTATAGTGGTCACCACCTTGACCAGCGCCACCTCCCGGCCTGCGGCCGCGCCTGTAAGAACCTTGATGCCTGCGTAGAGGCCAGTTTCCGCCTCAGCTGCCAGCGTCGCAGCCAACCCGGCGTTGCCGCGGGCTGCTGTGGCGGTGCCGATCCCGTCTTGGTCGGCCTCGGTCAAATACCTGATTTTGTATTTGCCGATTTCAATCGTGTCATTGTTTTGCAGCAATTGCTTCTTGACGGCCTTGCCATTGACGTAAGTGCCGTTGGTGCTGTTAAGGTCTTCCAGATAAACCTCATTGCCGGACATCTGCAGAACCGCGTGCTCCCCACTGACGGCGAGGTTGTCGATGACGATGTCGTTGTAGGGCCTGCGACCCAGTGAAGTCCGGTCCTTGGTCAACTGGGCCTCTCTGATCACGACGCCATCGATCGAGACGGTTAGTTTCGGCATGACTTCCTCCTGCTTGTTTTTGATATTTCAGTCACTGGGCTATTTCCCCAGCATTCTGGACAGGAGACTGCGCCGGGCCAGGTCTTCCTGCACGTGAGCCAGCAACACTGAAATATTGTCTTGCCCACCGGCTTCATTGGCCGCCACAATCAGCCGCTGGGCCTTTTGCTCCAGCGTCCCCTCATCCAGGAGAATGGCAGCGATACCTTCGTCGGAGACCATTTCTGACAGACCGTCCGAACACATGAGATAAATATCGCCAGCCTCTATCCGGTGCTCACTTATGTCAATCAGCACAGAGTCCTCAACGCCCATCGCGCGCGTCACCAGGTTCCGGTTCACCGAGTTGCGCGCCTGTTCATGGGTAATCAGCCCGGCATCGAGCTGCTCCTGACGCAAGGAATGATCCTTGGTCATTTGCCCCAACACCTGAGCGCGCAACCGATAGCACCGCGAATCGCCAATATGGCCCAGCAGCAGATGCACATCCTGAAAAACACCAATCACCAGGGTGGTTCCCATGCCGGTGTACTGGGGGTTCGAATTGGCGGCATTGAAAATCGAGTGATTGGCATTTTCAACGCATATTTCCAGGGCCCGGCGCACTTCCCGGGCGCTGGCCTGGCGTCCTGTCTGGGAGAGCCAGCGGCCCATTTCTGATTTGAGGAAAGCCGTTGCCATGCCGCTGGCAACCTCGCCCGCGTTGTAGCCGCCCATGCCGTCGGCCAGGATACAAAGCCCGGTCGCTGCATCAAAGGTGACTGCGTCCTCGTTGTTGTCCCGTGTTAAACCGGTGTCTGTTTGCGTACAAATCTCGTAAATCATCTTATTTGCAAGATGCGTTTGCAATTGCTTCTTTTTATTGCATATGTGTCGGCGGGCCATCTGCCGGATGGGCAAGAAGGAAGGATTGTGGACATTAACAGACCCGTTGAAACCGTACAAGGAACTTTTGCACGCCCGGGGCACATATTTCAGGATACTTCGCCCGGTTTTTGACGCTTTGACAACGCCTTGCCCACGACAAGCACAAACAGCGCACCGAGCGCGGCTGCCGCATAGTTCCAAAGCCCGGATTCGGGCACAAAAGCCCTGGCGGCCGGGTCGGTGTACGCCATCTGACCGGCGATCCAGCCCAGCAGCATCGCGCCCAGCGTAATGACAACCGGGAAGCGCTGCATC
>JAHFQQ010000258.1 GCA_023259235.1 Polaromonas sp.
ACTGATTCCGGCATGCGAGAACTTGCCCGGTGGTCGCGCCGTCAAGCCTGGCGACGTGGTCACAAGCATGAGCGGGCAAACCATCGAAGTTCTGAACACTGATGCCGAAGGGCGACTGGTGCTGTGTGATGCGCTGACATATGCCGAGCGTTTCAAACCCAGGGCCGTGATCGACATTGCCACACTGACGGGAGCCTGTGTGATTGCCCTGGGCGGCGTGCGCAGCGCATTCTTCTCAACTGACGAGCCGCTGGCCCGATCGATCGCGGACGCGGGTGAATCATCGCTGGATTTGTGCTGGCGCATGCCACTGGATGATGAGTATGCCGAAGGGCTAAAAACCAGTTTTGCTGATGTGGCGAATGTCGCGGGCAAGGCTGCCGGAGTAGTGACGGCTGCCAAGTTTTTGCAGCGCTTTGCAACCAGCTATCCGTGGGCTCATCTGGACATCGCCGGCACGGCGTGGAAGAGTGGGTCCGCCAAAGGCGCGACAGGGCGCCCGGTCTCCCTGCTTGTGGATTTTTTGCTGGGTCAGGCGGGGGCCGTCGTGTCCGGTAAAGCGCCATCCAAAACCAAGGCTGTCAAAACTCGGCTCGGCATTGCCAAAACGCGGGTATGACCGAAATTGCCTTCCATTTCAACGTGCCTGACAAGCTGGCCTACGGATGCCGCCTTCTGCGCAAAGCTTATCTTGGAGGCAGCAGGGTGATGGTCACTGGCGATGCCACGGTTCTGGCCGAGCTTGATCGATGGTTATGGCATTTTTCAGCGACAGAATTTGTTCCGCATAACCTCTTCACGACGCCGGAAAATTACCTTGCTGCCTCTCCCATACTGCTGGCCGAGTCGCTCGCGGATTGCCCGCACCAGGAGGTTCTGGTCAATTTCGGACCCGGGATCCCGGCCAACTTCGAACGTTTTGCGCGCTTCATCGAAGTGGTCACACGCGCTCAGGACGATATGGTGGCCGCGCGCAGCCGCTGGAAGCATTACGCGACCAGAGGCTATTCATTGAAAAAACACGATCTGGCGGCGCTTGGAGCGGGCGCATGAGCACTTCACCGATTCCGCCGCGTTTCGTGCCTACACTGACCGAGGTTTTTCATCCCGCGCCATCCGCGGCGACGGCAATGGCGCCAATACGCGTGGCGCTGTCTGCTGAACTGCAGGACCAGATGGTGCTGCGGGTTTTGCGGCGGGTTGACCTGTTGCTTGAGCGACGGCTGAGAGAGGCCGTTGGACAGCTGATTCTGGAGCAGACGGAAACCCTGGCCCCCCGCCTTCGCGAAGAAATCGAGCAGGTCGTACGCCAATCGGTGAGCCTGGCTTTTGAACAGGAGATGGCTCAAACTTCGGACTGGACTTGAACTGCTCGCCAGGCGATGGACGCGCCCGGGTTGCCATGCTGGGCGCCTGGCTTGCTGAAACCCAGGCTGCCATAAGACGATCTATTGGTCGGGTAAACCCCCTAATCAACAGGAACCTAGGGACGTTGCTATGGTGCAGGTCTGAAAATTGCGTTATGTTCGGGCCCGTTGAGTAAAAAAATGTCCTCAACCTTTAACGGTACTTTTCCAATCGGAGTGTTTTTATGCAAATGAAATTAAAACTAACGGCAGTTGCTGCGCTCGCCATGGTGGCGGGTTTTGCCTCTGCGCAGGAGATGGTGGTCAAAATTGGCCACGTGGCACCGATGTCCGGCCCCCAGGCCCACTACGGCAAAGACAATGAAAACGGCGCGCGCATGGCCGTCGAAGACCTGAATGCAAAAGGCGTTGTGATTAACGGCAAAAAGGTCAAGATTGAACTGGATGCCGAAGATGATGCTGCAGACCCGAAACAGGGCACGGCTGTGGCACAAAAACTGTGCGACATGAAGGTCGCCGGTGTGGTTGGCCACCTTAATTCGGGGACCACCATTCCTGCATCCAAGGTGTACCACGACTGCGGTATTCCAATGGTCACGGGTGCTGCAACGAACCCTGGCCTGATGAAGCCTGGGTACGACAATATTTATCGGATTATCGCCAACGACAACGCACTGGGTGCCGGTCTGGCGTTTTATGCGGCTGATGCGCTGAAACTCAAGAAAGTTGCCATCATCGACGACCGCACGGCCTACGGCCAGGGCGTGGCTGAAGTGTTCAAAAAGACTGCTTTGGCAAAAGGCATGGCCGTGGTTGATGAACAGTTCACGACTGACAAGGCAACGGATTTCATGGCCATCCTCACGGCGATCAAGTCCAAAAACCCTGATGCGATCTTCTACGGCGGCATGGATACGCAAGGCGGCCCGATGTTGCGTCAGATGGAGCAACTCGGCCTGAGCAACGTCAAATTCTTTGGCGGCGACGGCATCTGCACCTCCGAGATTGCCAAGCTGGCAGGCGGTGCCAAGACACTGAACAACGTGGTTTGCGCTGAAGGCGGTGCATCGCTTGCCAAAATGCCTGGCGGCGAAGCCTGGAAAAAGCGTTACGACGCAAAATATCCTGGCCAGTTCCAGGTTTACAGCCCGTACACCTATGACGCGACCCTGCTGTTGGTGGATGCCATGGAGCGCGCCAAATCGGCCGATCCAAAAGTCTATAACGCCGAACTGCGCAAAGCGAACTATAAAGGCGTGACCACCACCATCGCTTTTGAGCCCAATGGCGAGTTGAAAAACCCGGCCATCACTTTGTACGTGTACAAGGATGGCAAGAAGACTGCCCTGAACTAAATTGCTCAGAAACAAAAAAAGCCACCGCGAGGTGGCTTTTTTCATGGTTTTTAAATCTTCAAAGGTTTGGGGGTTTCCAGTCTCTGGCGGAAGGGGCGGGATTCGAACCCGCGGTGGGTATAACCCCACGCACGCTTTCCAGGCGTGTGACTTAAACCGCTCATCCACCCTTCCGCGAAGCTTTTGATTGTAACAGTGCCGCAGCGGGGAACTGCCACAGGTTTCATGCAGCCAGCGTCAGTGTCAAGCCTTGTTGGACTGCACCATTTTCATCGCTGACGTAATCAGCGCCGACACTTCAGTCATGTTGCTGGGCACGATCAGGGTGGTACTGGCCTTGTTCGCAACGCTGGAATAGGCTTCGACGGCCTTCTCCGCCACCTTGAGCTGCACGGCCTGCTCTCCGCCCGGCTGGCTGATCGCCGCGGCAACCACCTCGATCGCCTTGGCATTGGCTTCGGCCACTGCCAGAATGGCCGAGGCTTCACCTTGGGCGTTGTTGATGGCCGCCTGTTTTTCGCCTTCGGAACGCGCGATAAAGGCTTCCCGTTCACCATTTGCAATGTTGATCTGTTCCTGCTTGCGGCCTTCGGAGGCGGCGATCAACGCGCGCTTTTCGCGCTCAGCGGTAATTTGCGACTGCATGGCATGAAGGATTTCCTTGGGTGGCGTCAGGTCCTTGATCTCATAGCGCAAGACTTTCACGCCCCAGTTCAGCGCCGCTTCATCAATCGCCGCAACAACTTGCGCATTGATGATTTCACGCTCTTCAAAGGTTTTGTCGAGCTCCAGCTTGCCAATCACGGAGCGCAGCGAGGTTTGTGATAACTGTGTCACTGCCGTGATGTAGTTGGACGAGCCATAGCTGGCTCGCATCGGGTCAGTGACCTGGAAGTACAGGATGCCATCCACCTGCAACTGCGTGTTGTCGCGCGTGATGCATATCTGGCTGGGGACATCCAGCGGAATCTCCTTGAGACTGTGTCTGTAGGCGACGCGGTCAATGAAGGGGATCAGAAAGTTCAGGCCCGGAGTCAGTGAGGCATGGTACTTGCCCAGTCGCTCGATAACCCATGAGTTTTGCTGGGGGACGACCTTGATGGAGCGAGTGACGAAGATGGCGGCAATGACAAGAATCAGGATGGCAATTTCCATGAAGAGGCTTTCTTTTTTTGGGTTCTCGGGGGGTAATCAAATTTTGTCAACCAGCAAACGGCTGCCAACCAGTTCCGCAATCCTATGCAGTCCAGGGGTTGGTGAGCTGCCGGCGCGCGAGATGACGGTCCAGTTGGCGCCGCGGTGCCGCACCGTGGCCGTGCCGTCCACATTCCATTCCTTGATCAGGACCGTTTCTCCCACGTCCAGGTTGACGCTGCGGTCAGCGCGCGCCGAAGGATCGGATGGACGCCGTTTCTTCACCAGGTAACACGTGACGACGGCACCGCCTCCGATGACTGCGGCTGCCAGCAACTGCGCCACGGTGCCGGCGCCCGCCTGCGCGGCAAGCGCCCCCGCAGCCATTCCAAAGGCTATCATCAGAAGAAAGAAGGTTCCGGTGAGGAGTTCGGCGGCGACTGCGCCGCCGGCAAGCAGCCACCAAAGGGTTGATTCAGTCATAAGCCTGTGCTTTTGTAGGATTGGAGTCATTTTGACCCAAATAAAGTGGCCTGCGCCGGCTCTGTCTCTTATTTAAGTACACTTCGCTGTTATCAACGGTTGCCACAATTACCGGCTCACTCTGCCGATCCGCTCACACCATGAAATTTCGCTTCCCGATCATCATCATTGATGAGGACTTCCGCTCGGAGAACACCTCCGGGCTGAGTATTCGCGCGCTGGCGCAAGCCATTGAAAGCGAAGGCTTCGAGGTGCTGGGTGTCACGGGCTACGGCGACCTCTCGCAGTTTGCGCAACAGCAAAGCCGTGCCAGCGCATTTATCCTGTCCATTGATGATGAGGAGTTCACCCCGGGGCCCGACCTGGATCCGGCCGT
>JAHFQQ010000259.1 GCA_023259235.1 Polaromonas sp.
ATCGATAACGGCTACGAGCAGGAATTCAGCGCGCTGACCCCGGTTGGGGGGGGGACAGTTCCCGAGCCGGGCAGTCTGTTGCTGCTCGGACTGGGATTGGCATCTCTCGCCTTCGTGAGGCTAAGAAAGGGCCGTGACTCGGTGTGATAACCCCCTTAAGGGCTACTACGGGTGGCCCGCAGTGTTGTTTATGATGCCCTTGGCAGGCGAGATTGACGAACCTGGGTCAGTTAACGGATTTTTCAACATTCAGAGGTGGCTGGCTTACTGGTGTAGCTTGAGAAACATGGACAGACTGCGATTCCCATGTGGCAGTATGGCCTTTTGCTTAATTATTAGTATTGGATGCCGTCCCGATTTCGGTATACCGGGGACAAACGGATAGACGGCACTTTTATCGCTTGGCCACAATGCAGAGTTTTGCATACTAAGAGTGTCCATGCCAGATCCCCTCATCTTTGACTATGACCGTGCTTTCTCGCGCAATTTTGGATGGGTTACGCAAGCAGAGCAGCAGCAACTGAGTAAGTCCCGCATCGCCATTGCGGGCTTGGGCGGCGTGGGCGGCGCGCATTTGCTGACACTGGCCCGACTCGGCATCGCCAATTTCAATATTGCCGACTTTGACGACTTTAACGTACACAACCTGAACCGTCAGGCCGGCGCCTTCATGCCTTTCATGGGGCAGCCAAAAATCGACACGCTCGCCCAAATGGCGCGGGGCATCAATCCGGAGATTGATCTGCGCCTGTTTCCACAGGGCATCAAGCCTGAAAACGTGGATGAATTTCTGCGTGATGTGGATGTTTATGTCGATGGACTGGATTTCTTTGTGTTACCGGCGCGTCGCATGGTGTTTGCCAAGTGCCGGGAAAAGGGGATTCCCGCACTGACGGCGGCACCCCTCGGAATGGGCACTGCTTTTCTTTACTTCAGTCCCACGGGCATGAGCTTTGAAGACTACTTCAAGGTGGAAGGGCATGAGTCACAGGAACAATACGCCCGTTTCATCGCCGGCCTGTCACCGTCGATGGTTCAACGCGATTACCTGGTTGCACCCGAAGCCGTCAATTTTCAGGAGAAGAGGGGACCGTCCACCATCATGGCCTGCGACTTGTGTGCGGGTGTGATGGGTGCATCAGTCTTGAAGCTGTTGCTGGGGCGCGGCTCCATCAAGGCGGCTCCGTGGGGCATGCACTTCGACGCCTACCATCAGAAGCTCAAATTGACCTGGCGCCCGTTTGGCAATTCCAACCCGCTTCAGCAATTGCTGCTGAAGTTCATTCGGCCTGTGTTGCGCAGGCGTTCCGGCGATTGAGTCCGCGCAAAAGCAAAATTGACGTGAAATAGTTACGCTTTTGAACAATAGAGATCGAACAGAGCGCGATTCGTTCATGCTGGCATGGAGGAATACGCTATAGTTGAATTGCGCATTAAACGTTTGGTTGCAACTTTTTTAAGGGGAACGCTTTGAAAAGTTTTTTTGACACTATTAAAACCGCGCCCCGTTGGGTCGCCCTGTGTGCGCTGGTCGGCCTGCTGACAGCATGTGCCGGCTTTTCGACCGCCTACCCACCCGCGCCAGTTGCCGCCGCCACACCGGATTACAACTACATTGTGGGTCCGGGTGACACGCTCAACATTATTGTTTGGCGCAATCCCGAGCTTTCCTTGTCAGTCCCGGTCCGTCCTGATGGCAAGGTGTCAACGCCGCTGGTGGATGAGCTGGTGGCCCAGGGAAAAACTTCTGTGGAGATTGCCCGTGACGTCGAAAAGGCGTTGAGCAAGGTCGTGCGTGACCCGGTTGTGACGATTATCGTTACTCAATTTGTCGGCCCGTACAGTGAACAAATTCGGGTCATCGGCGAGGCCGCCAAACCTCAAGCCTTGCCTTACAAGCAAAAAATGACCGTGCTGGATGTCATGATTGCGGTGGGCGGCTTGACGGACTTCGCCGATGGCAACGGAGCGTCCATCACCCGCGCTTCAGAGGGTGACAAGCGGTATTCCGTGCGGCTCAAGGACCTCATCAAGCGTGGCGACATATCCGCCAATGTAGAGATGAAGCCTGGCGACATCCTGATTATTCCGCAAGGATGGTTTTAAGGCCGACGTCTTTTCTGTTCACCGCTTCGCTTGACGACGGTATTGCAGCGTTCGCACAATGACCGCAAGGGCCTGATCCGATGGATGAGCTGATTAGCCAATTGTTCACTGCTGCCAGGGGCATGTGGAAGCACCGCTGGCTGGGTCTGCTGGTGGCTTGGGTGGTCACCGCGATCGGCACGTTTGTGGTGCTCTCGGTGCCTGACAAATACGAGGCTTCGGCCCGTATTTTTGTTGATACGCAATCCATCTTGAAGCCTTTGATGGCGGGCTTGGCCGTTCAGCCTAATGTCGACCAACAGGTGATGATGCTGAGTCGCACGCTCATCAGTCGCCCCAATGTTGAAAAACTCGTGCGGATGGCGGATCTGGATTTGAAAGCCCAATCCGGGAGCGCCCACGATGCACTGATCGATGGCCTGATGAAAACGCTGGAAATCAAGAGTGTGGGGCGCGACAACCTTTACGTGCTGTCGTATCGCGATGCCAGCCCCGACAGGGCGAAACGGGTAGTCCAGTCCCTGGTGTCAATTTTTGTTGAATCCAGCTTGGGCGACACCCGCAAGGACTCCACTACTGCCAAGCAGTTTATTGATGAGCAGATCAAGACCTACTTGACCAAGCTCCAGGAAGCCGAATCACGTTTGAAGGACTTCAAAATCAGAAACATTGAGCTTCAAAATTCCGACGGCACCGACATGGCCGGGCAGCTCAATGCCGTGAGCAGTCAGTTGAGCCAGGCGCGCCTCGAATTGCGTGAGGCCGAAAATGGGCGTGATGCAGCCAAACGCCAGTTGGAGGCCGAAAAAATGCAGAATGCCGATATCACATCGCGCAGCCTCCTTCAAGAGTCGGCCATGTCGATTTCGACGCCCGAGATTGACGCGCGCATTGACGCGCAAAAGCGTAATCTCGATACATTGCTGCAGCGCTTTACCGAGGAGCACCCCGATGTTGTCGGAGCCAGGCGTCTGATCAGGGAGCTTGAGGCTGTCAAGCGCAAAGAGGTGCAGGAATTACGCAAAACCGCGATGGCCAACCCGGCATCGGAATCAAGCAACAGCCTGGCTTACCAGGAGCTCAATCGTCTGCTGGCTGCCTCGGAAGTTCAGGTTGCCGCTCTGCGGGCCAGGGTGGGTGAATACGAAACGCGTGTCAGCCGGGCACGTGAGTTGATGAAAACAGCACCGCAAATTGAGGCTCAGCTTTCCCAATTGAACCGTGACTATGACATCAATAAGAGGCGCTACGATGAGCTTGTTACCCGAAGAGAGTCGGCAGCGCTGTCGGGCGATCTGGACAGTGCTGCGGGTGTTGCGAATTTCCGTTTGGTCGACCCGCCGCGTGCGTCGCCCCAGCCGGTAGCACCCAACCGATTGCTGCTGCTGCCCCTCGCGTTGCTGGCCGGGTTGGGTGCCGGGCTTGCTGCAGCCTTCATTGCCAGCCAATTGCGTGCCGTCTTTTATGACGCACGCTCCCTGAGGGCAGCGGTGGGTTTACCGCTGCTGGGTGTTGTGACGCTGGTGCTGGACGACACAGCTGCGAAGCATGAAAAATCTGATTTGAAGAAGTTTTTTGGAGCTTCGGGCGGGCTGGTTACAATTTTTATTGCCGGGATGATCGTGTTTTCCATGATGTCCGGGCGGGCGGGATGAACCCAGTATGAGTAGCTTGATCGAGCAAGCAGCGCAACGCCTGGAGCAGCTTCGCCAGGCGGGAGCGGAGATGCCGGCAGCGCCCGTCGTTCAAACAATCGGTGCTGCGCAGGAGCCTGTGAACGAGCCTCACTCTGCCTTTCTGTCCCGGCGTGTTGAAATTGATCTGGAGGCCCTTGCCGCGGCAGGTATCGTCAGCCCTTATGCGCCACGATCCCAAATTGCAGACCAATTCCGGGTGATCAAGCGGCCGCTGATTCGCAACGCCATGGGTAAAGGCGCATCTTCCATCGCCCATGGCAACCTGATCATGGTGACTAGCGCGTTGGCTGGCGAAGGCAAGACTTTTACCGCTATCAATCTGGCGATGAGCATGACCACCGAGTTGGATTACACGGTCATGTTGGTGGATGCTGATGTACCACGGCCGTCTGTGATGAAAGTGCTGGGGTTGCCAGAAGGCCCCGGTTTGCTCGATCTGGTGATCGGTGAGTCCGGCGACATGTCGAGCATGCTGCTGAAAACAAACATTGACAAGCTGACCATTCTCCCGATTGGAACGCCGCATGCCCGTGCCACCGAACTGCTGGCCAGTGATGCGATGGTCCGGCTGCTGGATGAAATGGCGAATCGCTACCCTGACCGCATCATTATTTTTGATTCACCGCCGCTTCTTCTCACCACTGAGGCGCGGGTGCTTGCTTCCCACATGGGCCAGGTGGTGGTGGTGGTGCAGGCCGGAAGGACGTTGCAGTCAGAGGTTCGACAAGCGTTGGCCACCATAGAGGCGTGCCCCGTCAAATTATTGTTGCTAAATCAGGCAAGAACTGGGTCCAAAGGGGGGTATGGCTATGGATACGGATACGGATACGGGTACGGTTCGGGCGAGCAGCAACAGGCCTGACTACCCTCGGCATCAATTTTGGTCATGATGCGCAATTTACTTCCTCTATG
>JAHFQQ010000260.1 GCA_023259235.1 Polaromonas sp.
TACTTCGAATCCGCCGCCCTGCCCATCGGCGACCTGACGCACTTGCTGCGCAGCAAGGCGGTGCTGATGCCTGGCGTGAGCGTCACTTTGAGCAATGAGAAAACGAAGGAAAGCCAAACCTGGGCCTACAAGGGCGGTTTGCGCGACTACCTGTTGCAGACGCTGACGGCGGATCCGGTGATTCCGGTGTTTGAAGGCGAAGGCTTCGCCGATGCGTCGCATGACAGTTTTGCCGAAGGCGAGGGCGCCCAATGGTGCGTGGCCTTCACCGAAGACGGGCAACCGGTGCGTGAGAGCTACGTCAACCTGATCCCGACCAGCGCCGGTGGCACCCATGAGAGCGGGCTGCGGGATGGCCTGTTCAATGCCGTCAAGAGCTTTATCGAACTGCACTCGCTGTTGCCAAAGGGCGTCAAGCTGTTGCCAGAAGACGTGTTTGCCCGAGCCAGCTATGTGCTCAGCGCCAAGGTGCTGGACCCGCAGTTTCAGGGCCAGATCAAGGAACGCCTGAACTCGCGCGACGCGGTTCGGCTGGTTTCGAGCTTCGTGCGCCCGGCGCTCGAGTTGTGGCTGAACCAGCATGTCGATTACGGCAGGAAACTGGCCGAACTGGCCATCAGGGCCGCACAAACGCGCCAGAAGGCCGGGCAAAAGGTTGAAAAGCGCAAGGGCTCGGGTGTGGCCGTGCTGCCCGGCAAGCTGACCGACTGCGAAAGCCGCGACCTGGCCCACAACGAGGTGTTTCTGGTCGAGGGCGACTCGGCCGGAGGCAGTGCCAAAATGGGCCGCGACAAGGAAAGCCAGGCGGTTCTCCCCTTGCGCGGCAAGGTGCTCAACACCTGGGAGGTCGAGCGCGACCGGCTGTTTGCCAACACCGAAATCCACGACATTGCCGTCGCCATCGGGGTCGATCCGCACGGCCCGAATGACACGCCTGACATGAGCGGTTTGCGCTATGGCAAGGTCTGCATCCTGAGCGACGCGGACGTGGATGGCTCGCACATCCAGGTGCTGCTGCTGACGCTCTTTTTCCGCCATTTCCCGAAACTGATCGAAGCGGGCAATGTGTATGTGGCGCGGCCACCGCTGTTCCGGGTGGATGCGCCGGCCCGCGGCAAGAAACCAGCGTCCAAGGTCTATGCCCTTGATGATGGCGAATTAACCTCCATTCTGGATAAACTGCGCAAGGATGGCGTGCGTGAAAACGCCTGGAGCATCAGCCGCTTCAAGGGCCTCGGTGAGATGAGCGCGGAACAATTATGGGATACCACGCTCAATCCGGATACCCGCCGCTTGATGCCGGTGCAATTGGGCAACCAGGATTTTGAGCAAACCGAGGGCCTGATCACCAAACTGATGGGCAAGGGTGAAGCCGCGGCGCGCCGCGAACTGATGGAGTTGCACGGCGATGCCGTGGAAATTGATATTTGATGAACCCGTTTGTAAACTTGTTTCCCAGTGTGCACTGGCGCGCGCTGGTTTTGCCGCTGCTGGTTCTGGGGCTCACGGCCTTGCCGGCTACGCCGGCCCGGGCCGATGTCTGGGGCTATGTCGATGCGCAGGGAGTCGCTCACTTTTCGGTAGCACAACTGGATGATCGTTACGTGCTCTTTTTCCGTGGAGACGACGTATTCACAGCGGGTAAAGGTGGTGATGCAGCAGGTGCCAGCGCTTACCAGGCGGCCGGCATGGCCTCCGCATCGCCAAAATTACTCGCCTACTTTGATGTGTCGCCCAGCTACAAGGCAGTCAAATACCTGCTGCGCGAGGCTTCCCTGAAGCGTGGAATTGACTACGAACTGCTGCAGGCCCTGATCGCCACTGAATCCGGATTCAATACCCAGGCGGTTTCACCGAAAGGGGCCGTCGGCCTGATGCAATTGATTCCGCCGACGGCCGAACGTTATGGTGTGCGGGCCGACCAGAAGACTTCGATCCAGAAGAAGCTCACTGACCCCAGGACCAACATCCGGGCCGGATCAAACTACCTGGGCGATCTGATCAAGCTGTTCCCGGGGCAGCTTGAACTCGCCATTGCCGCCTACAACGCGGGGGAGGGCGCGGTCCAGCGCGCAGGCAACAAAATTCCGAACTACCCTGAAACCATCAATTACGTCAAAACCGTGATGCAGCTCTACAACCAGCTCAAGCCGCCGCGCATGGCCGCCCTTCCCGTCGGCCGGGTGCGCATGGAAATGATGGGCGGCACCCGCGGCGCAGGCCTGCCATCACTTGTCGTGTCCACTACCCTGCCCGAGGGCAGGGCTGCGCTGGATTGAGCGGCCACTGCGGCCGAACGGCAGCAACATTCCAGGCGCATTGACAACTTGCGCTGCTCATCAAACCAGCGCCGGTCGCCATTCGCGCATACCGGCAACGCACCAGTCGCCCAACCCGAAGCCAACACAAAATGGATCTTTTTACGAATGGCACTGAAGCCCCGACACCCGAGCCTGCGGATCAGGACAGCCTCGCCGCCTATGCGCAGCGCGCTTACCTTGAATACGCGCTGAGCGTCGTCAAGGGCCGGGCATTGCCCGATGTGTGCGACGGCCAAAAGCCGGTGCAGCGGCGCATTTATACAGCATGGTGCGGATGGGACTGGGTTTTGGCGGCGCCAATGGCGCAACCGCTGCAAGGCCGGTCAAAAGCGCCCGAGTCGTGGGCGATGTGCTGGGCCGCTTCCATCCGCATGGCGACCAGGCTGCCTATGACGCGCTGGTTCGCATGGCGCAAGGTTTTTCCCAGCGTTACCCGCTGATTGATGGCCATGGCAACTTCGGCAGCCGTGATGGCGATGGCGCCGCCGCCATGCGCTATACCGAGGCTCGCCTTAGCCGCATCACCAGCCTGCTGATGGATGAAATTGACGAAGGCACAGTGGAGTTCGTACCCAACTACGATGGTTCCACCGAAGAGCCGCGCCAACTCCCGGCACGCCTGCCCTTCACACTGCTCAACGGCGCCAGCGGCATTGCCGTGGGGCTGGCCACCGAAATTCCCAGCCATAACCTGCGCGAGGTGGCCGACGCCTGCGTGGCCCTGATCAAGGCGCCCAAGCTTGCTGACGATGCGTTGTACGCACTGATTGCCGGGCCCGACTACCCGGGCGGCGGGCAGATCATTTCCAGCGCCGCGGAGATTGCGGCGGCCTACAACACCGGACGCGGTTCACTCAAGGTGCGCGCGCGCTGGAAGATTGAAGAACTGGCGCGCGGCCAGTGGCAACTGGTGGTGTGCGAACTGCCGCCCGGTGTCAGCACGCAGCGGGTGATGGAAGAAATTGAAGAACTGACCAACCCAAAAATCAAGGCCGGCAAAAAGGCATTCAGCCAGGATCAGGTGCAGCTCAGGCAGACGATTCTGGCCGTGCTCGACGTGGTGCGCGACGAATCGAGCAAGGACGCCGCCGTGCGCCTGGTGTTCGAGCCCAAGACCAGCAAGATTGCGCAATTCGAGCTCGTCAACACCCTGCTGGCGCACACCAGCCTGGAGAGTTCCTCCTCCATCAATCTGACCATGGTCGGGCTCGATGGCAAGCCGACGCAAAAGTCATTGCGGCAAATGCTGACGGAGTGGCTGGCGTTCCGCCAGTCCATGGTGCAGCGGCGCTCGCAGCATCGCCTTACCAGGGTATTGGAGCGCATTCATATTCTGGAGGGGCGGCAGCTGGTGCTGCTCAATATCGACGAAGTGATTGCCATCATCCGTCAGGCTGACGAACCCAAAACCGCGCTGATTGGCCGCTTCAAGCTCAGCGACCGGCAGGCCGAAGACATTCTTGAAATCCGCCTGCGCCAATTGGCAAGGCTGGAGGCCATCAAGATTGAGCAGGAGCTGAAAACCCTGCGCGAGGAGCAAGGCAAGCTCGAAGAAATTCTGGGCAGCGCGGCGGCGTTGCGCCGGTTGCTGATCAGGGAAATCGAGCTTGACGCCAAGCAGTTTGCCGACCCGCGCCGCACGCTGATCCAGGCCGACAAGAAGGCCGTGCTCGAAGTCAGGGTGTCCGACGAGCCGGTCACGGTGGTGGTCAGCAGCAAAGGCTGGGTGCGCGCCCGGGGCGGTCACGGGCATGATGCGGCCAGCTTTGCCTTCAAGCCCGGCGACGCGCTTTACGCTACGTTTGAATGCCGCACCGTGGACACCCTGCTGGCGTTTGGCAGCAACGGCCGCGTGTACTCCGTGCCGGTGGCCATGTTGCCCGGCGCGCGCGGCGATGGCCAGCCCGTCACGACGCTGATCGAACTGGAGTCGGGCACGCAATTGCTGGACTACTTTGCCGGGCCAGCCGCCGCCGTGCTGCTGCTGTCCAGTTCGGGTGGCTACGGCTTCCTGGCCACGCTGGAGAGCATGATTTCACGCAACAAGAGCGGCAAGGCCTTCATAAGTCTGGGCGAGGGTGAAACTGTTTGCCGTCCCTCGCATGCGCGGGGCAGCACGGGCGCGCAACCGCTACTGCCCGCCACGCATGTGGCCTGTGCGTCCACCGGCGGACGCATCCTCACGTTCCAGATCAGCGAGCTCAAGCAGATGGACAAGGGCGGGCGCGGCCTCATGCTCATCGACCTGGAGCCCAAGGATGCGCTGGCAGGAGCCGCCGCCTATACCAGCAGCGTGAAGATTGAAGGCGTCGGCCGCGGCGGTAAAGCGCGCGAGGAAACGCTCGAAGTACGCAGTCTGAACAATGCCAGAGCCGCCAGGGCCCGTAAAG
>JAHFQQ010000261.1 GCA_023259235.1 Polaromonas sp.
GGAAACGCCCAATGGCCTGGAATCGCGCCTTAACGGTGTTCTGATCGACCGCTATGCCGAGGGCGAAAATGCCGGCTACCCCACGCTGTGCAAGGGGCGCTTCGATGTGGATCGCGAAGAAAGCTATTACGCCATCGAGGAACCCACCAGCCTGAACACGCTCGAATTGCTGCCGCAGCTCATGAAGATGGGCGTGCGCGCCATCAAGATCGAGGGCCGCCAGCGCAGCCCGGCCTATGTGGCGCAGGTAACCAAGGTGTGGCGCGAAGCCATTGACCATTGCGCTGTCAATCCGCACCGCTATGTGCCAAAGCCCGCCTGGATGACCAGGCTCGACCAGGTCGCCGAGGGTCAGCAGCACACCCTGGGGGCTTATCACCGGCCGTGGAAATAGTCTGTCAAATCAATGAACCACTGGCCGCAAAGGCCACAAGTCTGCACCATGAAAATTGCCCTGGGCCCACTGCTGTATTACTGGTCGCGCGATACCGTCTTCAATTTTTACGACGCCATGGCGTCCTCGCCCCTTGATGTGGTGTACCTCGGCGAAACCGTGTGCTCGCGCCGCCATGAATTGCGCCTGGCCGACTGGCTCGACATCGCCCTCCGCCTGCAAGGTGCCGGCAAGGAAGTGGTGCTTTCCACGCAAGTGTTGCTGGAGTCAGGCACCGACGTGGGCACAATGCACCGGATCGTGGAAAACGGCAACTTTAGAGTCGAAGCCAACGACATGGGTGCGGTGCACGGCCTGGCCGGCAAGGTACCATTCGTTGCCGGGCCTCATCTCAACCTGTATAACCTGGCCTCGCTGCAATGGATGGCCAAACTTGGGGCCAGCCGCTGGGTCATGCCACTGGAACTGAAGCGCGATGATCTGGCCCTGCTGCAGCAAGGGCGCCCGGCAGGGATTCAGACCGAGGTATTTGCGTATGGCCGCATGCCACTGGCCTACTCGGCGCGCTGCTTCACCGCGCGGCACCGCAACCTGCCAAAGGACGACTGCCATTTCAGTTGCCTCGATTACCCTGACGGGCTGATGCTCAAGACACGTGAGCGCGAGGAATTCCTGGTGCTCAACGGCACCCAGACACAATCCGCGCACGTGTACAACCTCGTGGATGCGCTGGGCGATATGCAGGCGATGGGCGTTGATATCGTGCGTCTCAGTCCCCAGGCAGCGCAGATGGAGGACGTGATTAAAGTCTTTGACGCTGCACGCATGCAGGCCATCGCACCGCACGAGGCGATGGCGCGTTTGCTGCCGTTCATGCCAGACCAGACCTGCAATGGCTTTTGGCACGGCCGCCCTGGCATGGAACAGGTCGTACAAACTTCACCTGTGGCGCAGACCGTGGCAGCCTGACAGTCATCATGTACTACGGTGAGCGTTTCAACAGCATCAGCCATCTTGTAGGCGCGACTCTGGCGGTCGCTGGCTCGGCACTGCTGATCGTTCTGGCAGCGCGCCTGGGCGACCCCTGGAAAATCATAAGCTTCAGCATTTATGGTGGCATGCTGGTGGCGCTGTACGTGTTTTCCACGCTTTATCACAGCGTCCGGGGCCGTGCCAAGGCTGTGTTGCGCAAGTTTGACCACTGCACCATCTACCTGCTGATTGCGGGCAGCTATACGCCTTTTGCACTGGTTTCGCTGCGAGGCGAATGGGGCTGGCCACTGTTGGGTGTTGTATGGGGCTTGGCGCTGCTGGGAATCATTCAGGAGCTATGGCTGGCCAAGGGTGCGCGCGTGGTGTCGCTGGTCATTTATCTGCTGATGGGCTGGCTGGCGCTGGTGGCCATCGTGCCGCTGTGGCAAGCGCTCACGCCGGCAGGTTTTGGCTGGCTGACCGCGGGCGGCGTCTGCTATACGGCTGGCATCTATTTTTATGCTACCGACCATAGAATCCGTCATGGCCATGGGCTGTGGCACCTGTGTGTGCTGGCTGGCAGCATCTGTCATTTTTTTACAGTGCTGCTTTACGTGGCCTGATCGTCTGGACCGCCATGAATCTGCCCCCTGCCTTTGTGTTGCCCCAACGCCTGGGGTCGCTGCTGGCGCGCTTGCCGGCCTACCCAGGTTCGGCGTTGCTGGTAACCGCACTCAACCTCGGACTGTCGCCACAGCTGCCGGACGACGTGCGCCAGTTGTTGCTGCACAAAAAACTGCGAATTCACGTGCGCGATGCGTGCCTGACATTTGATTTCACCTGGACCGGCGCGCGCTTTGCGCCGTGCTCGAGGGCACAAGCCACCGACCTGACCATCGCAGCCAGCGCCCACGATTTCCTGCGTCTCGCGCAGCGCCAGGAAGATCCCGACACCCTGTTCTTCAGTCGCCGCCTGTCAATGCAAGGCGACACCGAACTGGGCCTGGTGGTAAAGAACGCACTCGACGCACTGGAGCTACCCGTGGTTGACCTGCAGCACTGGGCGCCGAATCAGGTGTTTGCCCGCATGGCCGCATGGCGATCAGCCAGACCAGGCCACGGCCATCCCGGAGGCAATGCGTGAACGACGGCGCAGCAACGGGTCCGCTGGTGTATTCCTGCTCGGGCTGCTCCAGCGCCGCGCAGCTGGCCAACCATGTCGCGCTGCAGCTGGACCGGCGCGGCACGGCCGAGATGTCCTGCATTGCCGGTGTTGGCGGCGACGTCCCCTATCTGGTGAGGATCGCCCGCTCCGGCAGACCCATCATTGCACTCGATGGCTGCCCGCTGGTCTGTGTTAAAAGCAGCCTTGGGCGCCACGGCATCACGGCCGACAGGCACTACCAGCTGCAGCAATACGGCGTAAGAAAGCGCCCCCATGAAGATTTTGATGCCCAGCAGGCTGCAAGCGTCCTGAACCGCGTCGAGGCTGATTTACGGGCCATGCAACTGCCAGCAGTTGCCGAAAAAGGTTCAGCCCGGGCCTATGGCTGATAGACCGGCAACACTGCCTCTCTCTGTTGCCCCGCCATTGCCGGTTCCTGAAACCACAACCAGCGCCTGAACCCATGCCTTACCGCGACCTGCGCGACTTCATGGCGCAACTGGAGCAGAGCGGCGATCTGCGACGCGTGGGCGCGCCTGTCTCCCCCTGCCTCGAAATGACTGCGCTGTGCGATCGCACCCTGCGGGCGGGCGGCCCAGCCCTGCTGTTCGAACAGCCCACCGGGCACACCATGCCCGTTCTGGGCAATCTTTTTGGCACGACCGGGCGCGTGGCTCGCGCCATGGGTGTGGCCGACCTCAAAGGGCTGCGCCCGTTCGGCGAGTTGCTGGCAGCCCTGAAGGAGCCTGAAGCGCCCAGGGGCTTCAAGGACATGATGGGCATGAGCAGCTTGCTCAAAACCCTGCTGCACATGGCCCCCAAGGAGTTGCATTCGGCGCCCTGCCAGGAACTGGTATGGGAAGGCAATGACGTGGACCTGGCGCGCCTGCCAGTGCAGCACTGCTGGCCCGGTGACGTGGCGCCGCTCATTACCTGGGGGCTGGTTGTCACCCAGGGTCCCCATAAGGCCAGGCAAAACCTGGGGATCTACCGCCAGCAGGTACTCTCGCGCAATCAGCTCATCATGCGCTGGCTCCCGCACCGCGGCGGCGCGCTCGATTTTCATGACCACTGCGCCGCGCACCCTGGCCAGCCGTACCCCGTTGCCGTGGCGCTGGGAGCCGACCCGGCCACCATTTTGGGCGCTGTCACGCCGGTGCCAGACAGCCTTTCGGAATATCAGTTTGCCGGCCTGTTGCGCGGCGGGCGAACCGGGGTTGTCAAGGCGCTGGGTGTCCCCCTGCGCGTGCCCGCCACGGCCGAGATCGTGCTGGAAGGCCATATCCATCCAGACGCCAATCACCCCAGCGGCTGGCAGCACGCGCTCGAAGGTCCGTATGGCGACCACACCGGCTACTACAACGAACAAGCCATGTTTCCCGTGTTCACGGTTGAGCGCATCACGATGCGCCGCGACCCGATTTACCACTCCACCTACACCGGCAAGCCGCCCGACGAACCCGCTGTGCTGGGCATGGCGCTCAATGAGTTGTTTATTCCGCTGCTGCAAAGGCAGTTTCCCGAGATCCTCGATTTTTACCTGCCGCCCGAAGGCTGCAGCTACCGCATGGCTCTGGTAAAAATCAAAAAGGCCTACCCCGGCCACGCCCGGCGGGTCATGATGGGCGTGTGGAGCCACCTGCGCCAGTTCATGTACACCAAGTTCATCGTGGTGGTGGACGAAGACGTGGATGTGCGCGACTGGCGCGAAGTGATCTGGGCCCTGACCACGCGCGTGGACCCCACGCGCGACACCATGCTGATCGACAACACCCCCATCGACTACCTCGACTTCGCCTCGCCCGTGAGCGGACTGGGCAGCAAGATGGGGCTGGACGCCACCAACAAATGGCCCGGCGAAACCCAGCGCGAGTGGGGCCGCCCCATCAGCATGGACGCAGCCGTGCAGACCAGGATGGATGCGGTCTTCCAGACACTGGGCCTGTGAGGTAAATCGGGCTTTAGCCCTCACACAATATGCGCAAGCAGCTATTAATTCAGGAGTCAATGGCCGCCCCTGCAGACGGCATGCCAAGCCGATATAGCTGGACATAAACGGCTCAACTAGCGTTACGTATTGATAAGCTGTCTTCCAACGCCTGAAATGATGAAATGTTCAGGTCTCAGGCCGTCCTTGAACCACTGACGCATGCGCATCCATGCAAGATAGTTCG